>NZ_JBFTLY010000012.1:0-123978 GCF_056396685.1 Pseudarthrobacter sp. 05T312 | reverse complement strand
TAGGTGTGAGGTCGGCGTTGGCGTGGGTAACGTAGGACACGAGGGCCTCCTGGCGTCGAGATGAGTGTGGTAACCCAAATCGATACCGGAGGCCCTCGCCTCTTACATCACGCCACGCTGTTCACAACGTCCCTGGGAATTACACCTAGCGCCCACCCCCGACACGGAACACCACACCGGAGGGCTTGAAATAGTAAGCAGGCTTTGCTTATCGTGAAAGTGCACGGTTGATCGACGGAAACGAAAGGAGGCCGGAAGCATGGGCCTCGGAGACAAGATCAGTAACGCGGCAGAGGACTTTGGCGGCAAGGCCAAGGAAGCTGCGGGCAACGCGACCGACAACGACCGCCTGAAGGCAGAAGGCCAGGCCGACCAGGTCAAGGCAGATGCCAAGAAGGTCGGCGAGAGCGTCAAGGACGAATTCAAGCGCGACTAGTCCCTGCTGGGGCAGCCGCAGCGAACGGCGTGCTGCCACAGCCAAAACGGCGGCGGATCCGATGGATCTGCCACCGTTTCGCTGTCCACCACTTTCGATTGCTGAGTAGATGCCGTTTTGGGGGCGCAAAACGGCATCTACTCAGCAGTCGATGGGGTTACCAGCCGCTGCGGGTGGGGGTGTGCCCCTGCCGGGAGTCGTCCGGCATGGTCATTTCGGCTCGCAGCCCTAGGAGCCGGACAGGACGCCCCGGCTCGATCTTCGCCGCCAGCTCAAGCGCCTCGGCCAACACCTCTGCGATATCGGTAGTCACCGGGATCTTCCGGCCATAGGTCTTGGTGGTGAACGGGGCGTAGCGCACCTTCAACGTCAGGCCCACCACGGGCCGCCCCTCGGCAGCGACATCCTCAAGGACGTGCGCGGCCAGCTCGCGGACGGCGTCGTCAATCTGCTGCGCCTCCGTAAGGTCCCGTTGGAAGGTGGTTTCACGGCTGTGCCCCCGGGCCACCCAGGGGGTGTCATCGACGGTCCGGGAACCGTCGCCCCGGCCAAGCTGCGCATACCAGGGCCCCATTTTTGGGCCGAATTCGGGAACCAGGTCAGCAGGATTGGCGGCTGCCAGGTCGGCAACGGTCTTGATGCCCAGGGTGGCGAGGCGGCGGGACACCGCCTTTCCCACCCCCCACAGCTCGATCGTGGGCCGCTCCCCCATGACCTCCAGCCAGTTGCCCTCTGTCAGCCGGAAAACACCGGCGGGTTTACCGAATGTGGTGGCAACCTTGGCGCGGACCAGGGTGTCGCCGATGCCGACACTGCAGTGCAGCCGGGTTTCCGCCAGCACAGCCTGCTGGAGTTGGCGGGCGAAGGCCTCCGGATCGTCCGACTCAAGGCCCACGAACGCCTCGTCCCAGCCAAGCACCTGCACCGTGGTTCCCGGCTGGGAACGGAGCACCGCCATCACCGTCCCGGACGCCTCAAGGTAGGCATCATGGTCCACCGGCAGGATCACCGCGTCCGGCACTTTTCGCGCCGCGATCCGCAGAGGCATGCCCGATCCCACGCCGTAGGCCCGGGCTTCGTAGGACGCTGTGGACACCACGGCACGCTCGGTGGGGTCGCCGCGGCCGCCTACGATAACCGGCCTGCCCGCCAGCTCGGGGCGGCGCAGCACTTCGACGGCCGCAATGAACTGGTCCAGGTCCACATGCAGCACCCACGGTTCGCTCACAGAGCCCAGTCTGCCCGGCCGGACTCCAAGGGGCTAGCCTTGGCCCATGACGAACGTAGACCTGAGCGCAGAGAGCGCCGCTGCCGGCGGCTCGCCCTCCCTGAACGGCTACCTTGCCGTACCCGCTGGAGAGGGTCCTTTTCCCGGGGTCGTGATGATCCATGAAGCGTTCGGCCTGGATGACCAGACCCGGCGGCACGCGGACCGGCTGGCAAAGGCCGGATACCTCACCCTGGCGGTGGACCTGTACAGCGACGGCGGCCCGCGGCGGTGCCTGGTGGGAACCATGCGGGCCATGGCGGCCCGCACGGGCAGGCCCTTCACCGACATCGCCACAGCCCGTGCCTGGCTGGCGCAATCGGCGCTGGGCAACGGCCGGACCGGGGTGATCGGATTCTGCATGGGCGGCGGCTTTGCCCTGCTCACCGCGAGGGACGGGTTCGACGCCGCCTCCGTCAATTACGGCCGACTGCCGGGCAAGGAACAGCAGGACCTGGTGGAGGCACTGCGTGGCTCCTGCCCCATCGTGGCCAACTACGGCGGCGCGGACAGGTCCCTGAAGGGGGCCGCGGCGCGCCTCGAAACTGCCCTGGACCAGTTAGGCATCGAGCACAGCGTGAAGGAGTTTCCCGGCGCCGGCCACGCCTTCCTCAACGACGAAGAAATCGGGCCGGTACTCCTCAGGCCGCTGATGCGGGTCATGGGCGTGGGTCCGGACCCGGAGTCAGCACCCGAGGCCTGGCGGCGCATCGAGGACCACTTCGCCCGGTACCTGAAGGACTAAGCAGCCCGGGCACCCGGACGTGTCCCGGCACCCTGCGGAAACGCCGACGGCGGGCTGCCCTCCAAGGGGCGGCCCGCCGTCGAACGCTGTCCGGAAAGCTAGCTGAAGAGCTCGCTCTTGGGCTGGTTGTTCTTGACCTTCTGCCAGCCCAGCCAGAGGACGACGGCGAAGAACGGAATGGTGGCCAGCGTCCAGAGGCCCAGGTAGAAGACCTCGCCGTCCTTGCTGGTCATGGTGTCGAAGCCGATGAGCACGGTGATGACGAGGAGGGCGATGAGTCCGGCCCAGCTGGTCCAGGGCGAACCGGGCATGGGCAGGCTGGAGACGTTGCCCTTTTTCTTCCGCAGCGCGATCTGGCTGGCGAAAATGGAACCCCAAGTGAAGATCACGCCGATGGAGGCCGTGTTCAGGGCGAGGTCGAACGCGTGGGAGCCGCCCAGCCAGATGTTGAGGAGGATGCCCACCAGGTAGACGCCGCCGATGGCCAGGATCGCCGCGTAGGGCACATGGCGGGTGGACATGCGGGTCAGCCACTGCGGGGCGTGGCCGTTGTTGGCCATGGTCCGGAAGATCCGGCCAATGGAGTACAGGCCCGAGTTGCACGAGGACAATGCAGCGGTGATGACGATCATGTTCATGACGTCGCCCATCCACGGCAGCCCCATCTGGCCGAAGACGGTGACGAACGGGGAGGTGCCGGCGTGGTACTGGTCCGAGGGAAGCAGCATGGCGAGCAGGGTCACGGAGCCGACGTAGAACACCACGATGCGGAGGACGACGGCGCGGATCGCCTTGGGGACTTCGCGTTCCGGGTTCTGCATCTCGCCGGCGGTGATGCCCACCAGCTCGATGGCGTTGTAGGCGAAGATCACGGCGTTCAGGACCAGGATCATCACCAGGGCGCCCTTGGGGAACATGCCGCCGTCGGCTGCGAAGAGGTTGTTGACCGATGCGTGGCCCTCGCCCACCTTGGCGTTGGTGACCACCATGAAGGTGCCCACGGCCAGGAAGATGACGATTGCGGTGACCTTCAGGACGGAAGCCCAGAATTCGAACTCACCGAATGCCTTGACGCTGAACAGGTTCACGGCTACCAGCAGCACCAGCGCTGCGATGGCGGACAGTTCGACGGGGACGTTGGGGAAGAAGAACTGGAAGTACAGGCCGATGGCGATGAGCTCGGCGATGCCGGTCATGGCCCAGTTGATGAAGTACATCCACCCGGAGAGGAAGGCGCCCTTCTTGCCGAACATTTCGCCGGCGTAGCTGACGAACGAGCCGGAGGTCTGGCGGTACATGATGAGTTCGCCCAGGGCCCGCATGAGCAGGTAGGCAATGACGCCGGCGATGGCGTAGGAGAAGATCAGGGCGGGGCCGGTGGAGGCGAGGCGTCCGCCGGCGCCCATGAAAAGGCCGACGCCGATCGCGCCGCCCATGGCGATCATGGTGACGTGGCGTCGGCCCAGCGTCTTTTTGTAGCCCTCGGCGCTGAGGGACGGGTCGACGGCGGAGGATGGCGCCGTGCTGTTCTTTAGGTCTGTGGGGGTACTTTGAGGCACAACTGTTCCTTGTGGGTTGGGGGTTGGCCGCATCCGGTCTTCGTATGATCAAGCTCACAAAATTCGGCCTTTAGGCCTTGGGACCAGCAGATGTGAGGGTGGATCGGCCGAACTGCCGAAGCTTCACGCGACCTGACCATCTTACAAGACGGTCCGGGGTGGTACGTGACGCGCACTACACGGCCGCCCCGGCGATAGGCTTGGGGGCATGGCCACAGCCCAACGCTTACCGCCCGCCCCGCAGCCGCAGCTGTACCGTTTTTCCCGGCTGGACCTGGCCACGCTGTGCCTCTACGTTGCCATTGCCGGGTTCTTCGCGGTTGCCGGCAACGTGCTCGCGCCTCTGCTCCGGCAGCTTGCCCCATCCCCTGCAGCGGCGTCCTATGCCGTGAACCTGCTTTTCTATGCCTCGGTGGGAATACTGGCGCTCCTGGCCGCCCGGAGGGTGGTGGTCCGGGACCTCAAGGTCCTGGCAACCCGGCCCTGGTTTACGCTCCTGATGGTGCCGGCAGCCGTCATCGCCATGATGATCCTCACCGCCGTGGTGGTGGCAGCCAACGGGCAGGTTGAAACCTCGGCCAACCAGGCAGGGCTGCAGGCACTGATGCAGCAGGTCCCGGCATGGCTCATGGTTCCGCTGCTGGTGGTGGTGGGTCCGTTCGTCGAGGAGTACATCTTCCGCCACCTCCTCATTGGGAAGATGTCCCGCCGCGTGAACATCTGGATCTGCTGCGCGCTGTCGGTGGTGCTGTTCGCAGCCCTCCATATCGTGGGCCAGGAGGCGGTGACCCTGACTGCGCTGCTCCCCTACCTGGCCATGGGCGCCACGCTGGTGTTCGTCTATATGTGGACCGGGAAGAACGTGATGTTCTCCTACTTCGTCCATGCCGCGAAGAACCTGCTCGCCGTGGTCCTGGTGTACGCCATCCCGCCGGAGCTGATCAGCCAGATGCAGAACGTCCAGGCCTGAGCACCCGCACCGGACCTTCCCCAACGCGCCTCCCGCCCTTACCGTGGACGGATGGGACTGAACATCCAGATCGTCGTCGATTGCGCCAGCCCGCACGAGCTTGCCGACTGGTGGGCCGAAACCCTGCAGTGGACGGTGGAACCGCAGGATGCAGGCTTTATCCGCTCCATGATTGAGCAGGGCTACGCCACCGAAAACCAGACCACGACGCACCACGGAAACCTGGTGTGGAAGGACGGCGCCGCCATCCGGCCGCCGGAAGAAATTGACGCCAAGGCCCCGCAGCGGCGCATCCTTTTCCAGACCGCACCCGAGGGGAAAACCGTGAAGAACCGGGTGCACTGGGACGTCAGGCTGGACGGCCGGGACAAGGACGAGGTGCGGCGTGAACTCGAAGCCCGGGGCGCCTCCTTCCTCTGGTCGGCGCGGCAGGGCCCGCACTCCTGGCACACCATGGCGGACCCTGAGGGCAACGAGTTCTGCATCAGCTGACGCCGATTACTAGACTTGGACGGTGAGCAACCAGATCCCCGCCCCGGTGTCCGATGTCTTCGATCCCATGCGCTGGCGGGTGGTCTCCGGCTTCGATGACTTCCAGGACATGACGTACCACCGGCAGGTGGAACGGGATTCCGGCGGCGCGTGGGTGCGCGACCTCCCAACGGTCCGCATCGCCTTCAACCGCCCGGAGGTCCGCAACGCGTTCCGGCCCGGGACCGTGGACGAGCTCTACCGCGCCATGGACCACGCCCGAATGACCCCCGACGTCGCCACGGTCCTGCTGACCGGAAACGGCCCCTCCGCCAAGGACGGTGGCCATTCCTTCTGCTCCGGCGGCGACCAGCGGATCCGTGGCCGGGACGGCTACCGGTATGCCGACGGCGAGACCCAGGAAACCATCGACCCCGCCCGGGCCGGCAGGCTGCACATCCTGGAAGTCCAGCGGCTCATGCGCACCATGCCCAAGGTGGTCATCGCCGTCGTCAACGGCTGGGCAGCCGGCGGTGGCCACTCGCTGCATGTCGTGTCAGACCTGACCATCGCGTCCCGGCAGCACGGCAAGTTCAAGCAGACCGACGCCACGGTGGGAAGCTTCGACGCCGGCTACGGCTCAGCGCTCCTGGCCCGGCAGGTGGGCCAAAAGACGGCCCGCGAAATCTTCTTCCTGGCCCGCGAATATTCCGCGGAAGACATGGTCCGCATGGGCGCGGTCAATGAGGCGGTGGACCACGACCGCCTCGAGGAGGTGGCACTGGAGTACGCCGCGGACATCGCACGGCAGTCCCCGCAGGCCATCCGCATGCTGAAGTTTGCGTTCAACCTGGCCGACGACGGACTGGCCGGCCAGCAGGTGTTCGCCGGCGAAGCCACCCGGCTGGCCTACATGACGGACGAAGCCGTGGAGGGCAAGGAGGCCTTCCTGCAAAAACGCGACCCCGACTGGTCACGCTTCCCGCACTACTTCTAAGGCAGGACGGCAATGAACAGCGAAGCCTCACCCAGCACGCCCCACGGCGGTCCTCTCAACATCGAACCCGCACTGAAGGCCCTCGCGGCCGCCCTCCACGGCGAGGGCCCCGCCGTCGAACTGTCCGTGGGCCCGGACGGCGGCCTCGTCGTTGGGCATGTCGAGACCCCCGGCTGCGACGACGCCGTGGCAGTGGTGCGCACCTCCGGGTCCACCGGGGCACCCAAGGCGACCCTGCTGACCGTGGAGTGCCTGGCGGCGTCCTCGATGGCCACCGCCCTGCGGCTCAAGGGCGAGGGCCAGTGGCTGTTGGCCCTGCCCGTCCAGTTCGTTGCCGGCATCCAGGTGCTGGTGCGGTCCCTCTTCGCCGGTACCCGGCCCTGGGTCATGGATATGTCCGGCGGCTTCACCCCGGAGGCCTTCACCGCTGCCGCGCTGGAACTGACGGACAAGATCCGGTTCACGTCACTGGTCCCCACGCAGCTCCAGCGGCTCCTGGACCAGCCCTCGCCTGAAACACTCGCCGTTCTACGGCGCTTCAACGCGGTCCTGCTGGGCGGCGCGCCTGCCTCCCCGGCCCTGCTTGCCGCCGCCCGCGACGCTGGAGTACGGGTGGTCACCACGTATGGTTCCGCAGAAACGTCCGGCGGCTGCGTGTACGACGGCTACCCCCTGGAAGGCGTCTCCGTCCGGGTGGCTGAAGACGGCCGCATCCTCCTGGGCGGGGACACCGTGGCCGCCGGGTACATCGAAGCCCCTGACGAAGAAACCGGGACGTTCTTCGAGGAGGACGGCGTGCGCTGGTACCGCACCAGCGACCTTGGCTCGATCGACGACGACGGCCGCCTCACCGTGCTGGGCCGCGCCGACGACGTCATCATCACCGGCGGCGTCAAGGTTTCCGCCGGCCACGTACAGGAGCAGTTGGAACAGGCCGACGCCGTCACGGCAGCTTTCGTGGCCGGCGTCCCCTCGGCCGAATGGGGCCAGGCGGTGGCGGCCTACGTGGCGCTCGCACCCGACGGTGGAGCCGCCGGGGAAGGCGGGCCCGGGCAGGAAGCCGGGGATCCCGCCGTCGCCCTTCAACGGCACTGGCAGCAGGAACTGGGGGTGCTGGCGCCCAAAACGGTCCTCACCGCGCCGGCGCTGCGGATGCTGCCGAACGGAAAGCCGGACCGGCTCGCCATGACCGCCGAACTCAGCACGCTGCACGGGGGAAAGTAGAGTGGACCTGCACCACCGCGGCGGGTGCGCACGTTCCATCCAGCCGTCTTACCGAAACAACACGAGGTACTAACCGTGGCAACAGCCGCCCAATGGATCCAAGGCGCCCGACTCCGGACGCTGCCGGCAGCGATCGCGCCGGTGCTGATCGGCACTGCCGCAGCCTATGAAATGGGCTCGTTCCTCCTGCCCAACGCCATCCTCGCGGCGCTGGTGGCGCTCCTGCTGCAGGTGGGCGTGAACTTCGCCAACGACTACTCGGACGGCATCCGCGGCACCGATGACGACCGCGTGGGCCCCCTGCGGCTGGTGGGCTCCGGCGCCGCCAAACCGGAACACGTCAAGTGGGCGGCGTTCGGGACGTTCGCGCTGGCGATGGTGTTCGGACTTGTCCTGGTGGTCCTCACCCAGGCCTGGTGGCTAATCCTGGTGGGCCTGGGCTGCGTCATGGCGGCGTGGGGCTACACGGGCGGCAAGAACCCGTACGGCTACATGGGGCTGGGCGACCTGTTCGTGTTTGTCTTCTTCGGCCTGGTGGCCACCCTGGGCACCACCTACACCCAGGCCGGGCACATCAGCCTTTCCGCGGTCATCGGCGCGATCGGTACCGGGCTGATCGCCACGGCACTGCTGATGGCCAACAACGTCCGCGACATTCCCACGGACATGCAGGCGGGCAAGAAGACCCTGGCCGTGCGCCTCGGCGACAAGCACGCGCGCGAAAGCTACGTCCTGATGCTCGCCGTCGCGATCCTGCTGGTGGTTATCCTGGCACCGGGCCGGCCGTGGATCCTGATCGTGCTGCTGCTCATTCCGGCCTGCCTGATGCCGGCCTGGCTGATGATCAACGGCCGCAAGCGCAAGAGCCTGATCCCGGTGCTGAAGCAGACCGGCCTGATCAATCTTGGCTACAGCGTGCTGTTCTCACTGGGGCTGATCCTCAGCCACGGGTTCTAATCCTTCTTGCTGCTGCCCTTGGCGTTGTTGATGGTGATGTCCGGGTTGGCGTCCAGCAGTGCGTCCTCGGCGTTGGCGTCCTGGACCTCCCCGGCGGAGCGCAGGGGCTTGGCCTTCCCTGAAAAGCGGTACTGCAAGGCTGCGGAGGCGGCGTCGCGCTGCTTCTGGAAGAAGAGGTAGCTAATGGCGAAGGCAATGAGCGCGGCGCAGATGACGGCCATCAGCGCCCCGACCTGCAGGAGCATGAACAGGACGAACAGGGGCACGAAGATCGCCAGGCGGATCAGGGAATATTTCAAAAAGGCCACTATTCAAGTTTAGCCGCCCCGGCCAGCGGCCCCTGCGCGTCCTGACGATAGACTTAATGGCATGCTCTTCCGTGTGGCTTTGGCCGTCGCAGTCCTCGTCATCTTTGTGTATGGCCTGGTGGACGTGATCCGCACTGAAGGCCGCCTGACCCGCGGGATTTCGAAGCCCGCGTGGATCATCGTCCAAATTGTCCTGCCCGTCCTCGGCGCCGTCCTGTGGCTGCTGATCGGCCGGCCGCGGGGCTCCACGCAGCCGCGGCCCAGCTACCCGCACCCCACCGCTCCGGATGATGACCCGGACTTCCTCCGCAACCTTGAGGCACGCCGCCGCAACCAGGCCGAGGCCGAGCGCCTCAGGAAACTACGCGACGACCTCGAATCCAAGGCCAAGGAGGACGGCGGGAAGCACCAGCACGGCACCGACGAACACGATACCGACGGACTGAAATAGCGCCCATGGCGTCCCCAGCCGGCGGCGAAGAACGGCGCCTGTCCGCTCCCCCACCAAGGCCCGGCCTGTCCTATTCCGCCCCGCCGCCCATCCCGGCCACCCCCGCGGTGCCGCGCACCATCCGTGCCGCCCGCTCGCTCTGGCTCTTCAGCTTCGCCGCCGGGCTGGCGGTCCTGCTGGGGTCCTTCGCAGCCCGTGACTCCAACCTGCAGCGGCTTCGCGGCGTGGTGGCGGGCATGGCCGCAGACCGCGATGCCGAATCGGTGGGTACCGCGGCGAACATCGTGTTCTGGGGCAGCATCGTTGCCCTGCTCCTGGTGACGGCGCTTGAGGCCGCTGTCCTGGCAGCCGTGCTGGGCCGGAGGACCTGGGCCCGCTGGACGTTGGTCCTGCTGCTGGCCATCCATGTGCCCGTCTTGGTCCTCGCCTCCGCGTTCCTGGTCCCGGGTGGCGCCGCGGGCAGCTACGTCGTGATGCTGTGGGGCGCAGGGCTGCTCCTGGCCCTCGCAGGACTGGTGCTCTTGTTCCTGCCCCCGGCGGGAGCCTGGCTCAAGGGCGGCCGCGGCCGGGGCTGAGCGCGCACCCCTACGCTGACTGCGGCTGCCGGGCCGTTCCGGTTTCCCTGCCGGTGCAAGCCGCCAGGACGCCCTCGCAGCTGCGGATCACCACCCGGCAGGCTTCGACGGCGGACCGTGCGGTCAGGGGATTTTCGGACACCCTGCGCCAGCGGGCCAGCACGCTGCGCGCCTCGGCGGCCAGTGCCTCCGGATCCGTGCCCGACGCCACGCCCAGCCGCTGGGTTGCGTCGGCGCCCAGGCCCCCGATAAGCCGTTCGGCTTCCGCCGCCAGCTCCGGGGCCAGTTCCACCCCCGAGGTCCGGAGCGCGGCCAGCAACCGCAGCTCACGGAATTCGTGCGCGTTGGCCTGCAGCCGCTCCAGGGACTCCGCCAAGCGTTCAGTCCCCTCCCGGGGGCGCCCGGCCAGCAGGCTTTCCACGGCTGCCAGCGCCGTCCTGGCCTTCAACGCTTCTGCCCTCGCCTGGAACTGACGGTCCAGCAGTTCCAGCAATGGATCCAGCCCGCTGCGCCTTGCCAGTTCGTGCGCCAGCGGGGTGGGGTCGCCAAACCCGTTGCGGACCAGGACCACAGCCAGCCGGATACCAAAGAGTCCGTAGCGTTCCAGCAGTGAGGCCCGGGCCTCTTCCGTCAGTTCGTGCGGTTCCGTGGAGCGGCGGAACCTGTCGGCCGACAGCATCATCCGCTCGCGGGCAGCCCGGTCAACGGTGGCCAGGAGCTGGAGGGCCTCAAAGTCCGCCTGGCGCAGGGTGCGGGCGCTTTGGGCCAGGAGCCCCGCCACGGGGACGACCCCGAGCGCGAGCTTCCGCAGGTTGGGGTCCCGGCTGTACCGTTCTGCGATGGCCCCGGCGGACAGCAGCGAGTCGATGCGCCCGGCCCCCACCTCGTCCGCCCGCGACAGCACCGCGATGGCATTGACGGTGCCCGAGCGGCCGGCCGACGTGTCACGGAAGGACTCCAGGAACCGGATGTCGGATGCGTGCAGGTGCCGCAGCAGGTAGACCACGGCATCAGCTTCCGAGGCCGAATCCTCCGGGGTAAGGAACCTGACCGACCGTGCGGACACCTCCTGGGAAAGGGAGGCGATCCCGGGGGTATCGATCAGGGTCATGGCCCGCAGGGCCGGCGAAGGCCATTCGACGTCGAGGCGCTCCACCTCTTCCGCCCGCGCGCCGTCGAGGACGAAGACCAAGCGGCCGTCCACGCGCTTCAGGGGAAGGTTCCGGGGCTCGCCCCCAACCGGGTGCAACGTGATCCGGGGCGTGTGGCCGTATCGGTACCAGGTGACAATCCGCGTACATTCGCCGGTGTCGGTGGGTGCGATTTCTTCGCCGATGATGGCGTTCAGGAGGGTGGATTTCCCTGCTTTCACCATCCCTGCGATGGCAATCCTCAAAGGCTCGGCCAAGCGCTGGGCATGGCCCTGCAGCGCCTTGATGGCGAGCGGGTCATCGGCATACACCTCAAGGGCTTCGCGGATCAGCCCTGCGGCTCCGGCCGTGGTGGACGCCGTCATCCCACCCCCGCCGCAGAACGGGTTCCGGCAGCGGAAACCTCGGCGGACACCGCTGCCGCGGCGCGGTGCAGGGCATCCACCTTCCTCAGTTCAGCCCTGATGTCCCGAATGCGGCCCTCCTTTTCCTGGGCATAGGAATTGGCTGCCTTCTGGGCCGCTGACACCGAATCCGACAGCGACCGGTGGTATTCGTCGGCGATCTCGGTGAAGTGGTCCCGGATGGTGCGCTGCACCAGGCGCAACCTGTCCTTCAACTGCTTTCCCACCTGGAACGTCACATCGTCCAGCTGCCGCCTGACCAGCGCTTTCGCCTCCCCCTGCCGGCGCTTCAGCCGTGTTTCCTTGTCCTCCCGGTAGGCCTTGCGGCCCAGCAGCAGCCCGGCGCCCACCGAGAGCGGATTGATCAGGGCCATTCCGAAAATGCCGGTCAGCAGCCCAAACATCAGGACGCCGCCGTAGGACCCGCGCATGCCGATGAGGACCTTTTGGATCGGGTTCACGCGGCCGGGGTCCAGCTCCGGCATCTGGTCCACCGGGTCCAGCGCGTCCCCGGACTCCGAGACATGCAGGACGGGCAGGGCAACCTCGTCGGCGGCGAAGTGTTCGGCCACCTGTGCCGCCAGCCATTGCGAGCGCTCGCTGGTCCAGACGAACGTGTCCGAAACCGCAGCGGCAACGCATTCCTCAAGCCACTGGGAGAATTGCGTCCAGACCGGCCCTGGGTCGCCCTGGTCGATGGCAGTCTCGGCTTCCCGCTGGATCCGGCGCAGGCGGTCACGGAGGTCGTATTCCATGTCGGCGATGAGATCGTTGATGCCATCGCTGAGCGTCAGCTGCCACCTGGCGGAGCGCTTCCGCAGTTCATCGGCTTCCGTCTTGGCCTGTTCCAGCGCTGCGAGCATCTGCGGGGTGCCGCCGGGGTTCTCCAGCGCCTCCAGTTCGGACTGGAGGGACAGCCGGAGGTTTTCGGTGACGGAGAGCAGGTCCTGGCTGACGGAGCGCCGCTGGATGCGCTGGGCCTTTCCCACGATGTCGTTGCGCAGGTGGGCCACCAGGTCCGGGAAGCCCGATTCGCTGTTGAGCTCTGCGTCCTGGAGCCGTGAAGCCTCCAGGCGGAGGTCGGCTGACAACGGGAACAGCGGGATGTCCGGTGCCACCTGCTCCAGGTGGGCCCTGTCCAGCTCCTCGACGTGCCGCCAGTCCGGGTAGAGGTCCGTCTTGGACAGGACCGCGGCCACGCTGGGGGTAATCCGCATGGCCTGGCGCAGGAACCGCAGCTCCGGTTCCGTGTACTCCTGGGATGCGTCCGAGACCAGCAGCATGGCGTCCGCGGTGGGCAGGGCGGTAAGGGTGGTCAGGGTGTGGGCCGAGCCCATGCCGCCAACACCCGGAGAGTCGATAATCGTGAGGCCCCCGGTCAGGATGCGGCGGGGCAGGCAGACTTCGGCGGCTGTGAGCTTGCGGCTATTGCCCGGATTGCCCTGCTCGGAGACAAAAGCCGGCAAGTCTGAAAGTTCGATGGGCCGGCGCTCCACGCTGTCCTCCGCGGCATGGCCGGCAGCGTCCCCGGCAGACGTATCCGTTGTGGGGACCAGGACGGCGGCCGAGGCCGGTTCGCCATAGCGGACGATGGTGGGCAGGGAGGTGGCGATGTCGTCGTCCACCGGGCAGACCGGAGCGTTCACCAGGGCATTGATGAGCTTGCTCTTGCCCTGTTTGAACTCCCCCACCACAATGACCCGGATGCTGGGGTCCTGCAGCCGGGCCATGGCCTGGCCCAGCCTCCGGCGGAGGTCGGCACGGTCCCGGTCGCCCACCAGCTGAAGCCCCTGTTCCAGGAGCTTCACCAGCTGCCCGGATGTCATGGGCCCCGTTGGCCTTGCCGGTCCTTCCTCTGCCACAGCGTGTCCCCCTGCCCAGTGCCCGCCCGCCGGGCGGTTCGCCTTACCGAACTAGCGTGTTACAGCGCGGTGGAGTCGTCAACCACTGCATCATCGATGGTCGCGTGGCTGTCCAGGTCCACATCTGGGTGCGTCGAGTTGTCCTCCGTGAAATCGAGCGGGTTGTCCGCGACCACCAGGTTGTCCTCCACGATGCTCGTGGCCGGGTTGTCCTGGAAGGAATCGTCCACGTGGACTTCCACTGCTGTGGTGGTGGAACTGTCATGGTTGAAGGAATCGTCCACCTCCACCGAACTGTTCGTGGAGTTGTCGGAATTATCGTTGAACGAGTCCCTGGCGTCGAGGTCCATGTCGGTACTGACGGAATGGTCCGAATAGTCCGGGTGGTAGGAATTGTCCGAGCTGTCGTTGAAGGAATCGTCCACGTCCAGGCCGAGGTCGGTGTTGAAGGAGCCGGAGATGTCCGTCTGCTCCGTGCCGATGCTGACGTCGCCGCCGGCATGGACGGAGTTGTCCGTGGAGTTATCGGTCGAATGGTCGGTGTTGTACGAATCCCTGACGTTATTGGAGTCCCGGACTGCGGCGTCGTCACCGGCGGCGACCGCGCGGTCGCCCGAAGCCACCGCGGCGTGGTTGTCGAACCACTGCTCCACGTCCCCATGCGCCCAGATGTTCTGGCTGACTGACTGGTCCGTGATGGTATCCCGGTCGTCCAGCATGGTGGTCTGCGTGGTGTAGGAGAAGTGGTTCACCACGTTTTGGAGCTGCTGTACCGCATGGGAGTGGTCATCGTGGTCGTAGGTGGCGCTGCCATAGCCTGCAGCCATCCCGCCGGCGTGGATGGCCGGTGCGTTTCCGGCGTGTGTGGCCGAACCACCTGCGGACCCGGGCCATATGCTGCCGGCGTTGCCCCGGACAAAGGACAGGGCATTGAGGGTGATGGGCGCGTAGTCGAGGACGACTGGCATCGCGGCGTCAACGTCAGCCGAGCATACGTTGGCCAGCCCGTGTTCCTCGAGCGCCCTTTCCGGGTCATCCAGGAACTCCTGGATCGCTTCCCGGTTCCCAAAGAGTTGCATGAGGAACTGGACGAGGTCATTTGCGAGTGTTGGCATATGAGTGGTCCTCACATCTTCATTGAGTTGTGGATCATCCGGTGAACGTATCCAAGTGGTTCCAACCTAGATTCGTCACCGGGGACAGGGCATCGGGCGCATCCCCCCTACGCGTAAATGCCGTTCCGGGGCACCAACACCCCCGCGCCTAGGGGTATTAGGGTTATTCCTGCTGTGGATTCAGCTGCTGGGAATGTTCCACGCCAAGGGACAGGCGCAGGCGGGCCAGCAGGTCGGACCTGTTTTCCGCCCCCAGCCGGCGCCGGATCCTGGCGATGTGGTGCTCCGCCGTCCTGGGTGAGATGTAGATGGCCTCGCCGATCTCCCGGTACGTCTTGCCTTCAAGCACCAGCCTGGCCACTTCCTTTTCCCGCTCGCTCAAACCGGACGCGTCTGGCTGGGCCCCTTTGCCTCCGTTGTCGGCACTGTTGCCTGCCTGCACTTCCGCTGCCCCCGACGCCCCGCCGGCGGGGCTTCCCTGCGGATGAAGGTCCCGGGCGCACGAGAGCAGGCGCATCATGTCGCGCCGCTCCTCGGCACGGGCTGCAGCGTGGCCGGCGAGCCGGGCACCCTCCCACGGCATTCCCACCGCACCGAGCAGCCTTGCCGCACCCTCCACCTCCGCGGTCCGGAAGCGGCCGGCCAGCACGGAGACCCAGGCTTTGCCTGCCGTGGCGAGGACGGCGGCGAGCTGGCTGTGGGCAGACGCCCGTGCCAATGCGGTTGCGTGCGGGGCGAGATCGGCCGGGCTTTCGCTCAGCAGCGCAGCCTGCACGGCGGACCAGTGCAGGGGAACAGCCCATAGTGCGGGGCCGCCCAGGCGGCCCAGCAACTTCCAGGCGTCTTCGAGATACTGCGCCACGCGGCGCGTCTCGCGCAGCCTGGCCGCCGCGATCAGCAGTTCCCCCCACGGCAGCAGGTTGTACAGGTCCACTGATGTGTGAAGCATGGCTTCGCGCGCCCGTTCCCAGGCCTTGATCAGTTCAGGAACGTCGCCGTTCCTGCGGGCAAGCCCCACTTCCAGGGCCGCGCTCATGAACTCATCGCGCGGGACCAGCGGCCAATGGTTTGCTTTGGCCGCCTCCGTGGCGGCCAGGCGGGCGTCCTCGAGTTTGTCCTGCATCATGGCTGCCCAGGCCTGGAGCAGCAGGAGCCGGGGCTGGGCAGTATGGCCGCCTTGCCCGGCAGCTGCGGCCGCCCGGCAGACGGTTTCGGCCAGGTGTGGTTCCCCGCTGTGCAGGGCCAGCAGTGCCGCCAGCGCAGCTGGCGTCTCGGGCAGCGGAAGGGCCGTGCCCGCAGAGTTCAGCATGTCCGAGGCGTGGATCAGGATGGAGATGCCCTGGTGCGGCTTGTCTCCCAGGGATGCGAGGATTCCCTGGCCGGTCTGCACCAGTGCGGCCGCGAGGAGCGTTGGCGAGGCCGCCGGAGCCTCGGGCCGGAAGAAGGCCTCCGCCGCTGCCCGGTCACCGGCGCCGATCATGGCCACGGCAGCGAGCGGCGCGGAGGGTCCCACCCGTCCCGGGCCCAGCCAGCTGTAAACGTCCGCGCCCCGGGCCAGCATGCCGCGCTGCGCCCACACGGCAGCAGCGACGTCGGCCCCGCGGCGCACGTCCGGCGGGTCCGGGCTGACCAGGAGGGCATCGATGATGCGCGCCGCTGCGTCGAGTTCCCCGTCACCGGCCGCGGCCTGGGCGCGCCTTGCTGCCAAGGCAAGCGGATCGGCGCCGGCCAGGAGCGCTTCCTCGTAGAGTTGCGATGCAAGCCGGGGGTCGGTTTCCAACATGGCGTCCGCCGCCTGCTCCAGTTCCGCGGCCACCCGGGGATCCGCCAGGCCGCCCCTGGCCAACTCGCGGGCCAGGTGGCCAAGTGGTTGGCCCGAGGACGCGAATACTGTCACGAGCTCGCGCTGGAGCGCGTGGACTTTGGCGGTGGGCGCGGCGCTCAGCAGCGCGTGCTGGGCGGTCCCCACCACCGTGCCGTCCGGCGTCAGCAGTCCGGCGGCTTCGGCGCGGTCCACCAGGGAATCGAGGTCCTCCACGGTGCCGCTCATGAGCTTGTGCTGGAGGTCTGCGGGCAGCGGGCCGGGCAGGGCGAAGCCAACCGAGAGCGCCAGCAGCAGCTCCCGCAGGGCAGCGTTCGCGCCTTTCAGCTGTTTGGCCATCAGCTCGGCCACATGGGGTGGGTGCCCCTGGTGGTCCGGTGCGGTGTGCAGTGGTACGGGCCGCTCTGCCCGCTGCAGGTTTCCATCCATGTCAGGCCCCCGGTGAGGTGGTCGAGGCCGTCGCGACGGCAGTTTCAATGGGACTGGCGGTGGTGTCCTCCGGAGTGGGTGACGGTGCAACGGCCGGGGTAGGCGTCAGGTCAGCCGTGGGGGAAACGGCGGGATCACCCGTCGGGTCCGGAGCCGCCATGGTGGTGGGCACTACGGTGGGGGTCGTTTCCCCGGTGCCGGGGGACGACGTGCCGGGATCAGGAGTAGGGGTGCCGGAGCCCGACGGGTCGACAGTGCCGCTGGGCGACGACGTTCCCGGGTCCGTCGTTGTTGGCGGGGCGCTGTCCGTGGGCGTGGGCGTCGTGGTGTCCGGCGACGCCGTGTCAACGGGGGCAGGGTCTGTTGGCATGGGGTCGGCGGTGCCTGGCGGCATTGCCGGACCCACGGTGGCTGAATCGGGAACAATGCCCGTCCCTGTGGCACCCGCGTCGGTTCCGGGAGGTGGATTCCCGCCGGCGGCCGCCGGTCCGCCCGGGTTTGCTCCGCCCACGGCGGCTTCACCGCCCGGGGCCTGGCGCGTGGTGGGTGAGGCGGAGACGTCGAGTCCCGGTTCCTGCCCGATCGGCTTCCGGACACTTGCTTCGATGCCTGCGAGTGGCTGGGGGGCACCCGCTGTTGGGGTTCCCCCTGCGCCCGCAGCTGCCGGGCCGGTGGAGCCACCCTCCGTGCTCGCGCCGGCCTGCGGCACGAACATGGCGGTCAGGCTTCCGAAGCCGTCGGGACTTTGCGCGGCAGTGGCCGTAAGGACCGTCAGGAGGGCAGCCGCCGCGGCGACGGCAGTGATGCGGACGGTGGGTTTCGGGGCATGGGCGCCCCTTTCACCATGCCACTCACGCCGGCCGGCGCCCTGCCCGGGCCCGGCTCCCGCCGTCGCATATTTGCGCGACCAGCTGGGCATTGCCGGGCCGGTGGGGGCCGGTGGCACGGCGGGTACGACGACGGGCGGTGCCCCTGCGGTGACCGTTTCAGCCAGCGAGGCAGGGGTTTCTACGGGTTCGGTTCCTGCCGGTTCCGCCGTTTCCAGGGCTGCTGCGGTGTGGGCAAGGAGTGCCGCCACGGCCGCCCCCAGGCAGATGGAGGACTTGGGGTCAGCGTCCACCGCGATGGGACGGTCCAGCTCCTCGGAGACCACCTGCGCCACCAGCGGGATCCGCGACGAGCCGCCGATCAACAGCACCGTGGACAGGTCCGCCGGGGCAAGGTGGAGCTGCGCCAGGGAGTGTTCCAGGGCGTCCACCGTTTCCCGCACGGGCTCTTCGATCAGGGCCTCAAACTCTGAACGGACCAGGCGGACCTGCTGCTGCACGCCGGGCAGGAGCACCGGAATGCTTGCCTCGCTGTCCGCGGACAGGGCTTCCTTGGCTTCCACGCATTCGCGCCGGAGCCGGGCCAAGGCGCCAAGGACCGTGGGATCGGCGGCGTCAAGGTCCGCCAGGGCATTGCCGGTGTGGGCGGCGACGTAGCTGAACACCGCGGCGTCGAAATCGGCACCGCCAAGGTCTTCAATGCCCTCAGGGCGGCCCAGCAGTTCGAAGCGGCTGCTGCCGGCCTTCCTGAGGACGGCGGTGTCGAAGGTGCCCCCGCCGAGGTCGTACACGGCGATGGTGCTGCCTTCCTCCACCCGCACCTGGGATGCGTAGTGCAGTGCTGCGGCCTCCGGTTCGGGGAGGAGGGTCACGTTCTCCACGCCGTGGGCGGTGAGGGCCTCGCGGATCACGGACAGCCGGTGGCTGCCCCACGCGGCGGGGTGGGTCAGGAAGACGGCCGACGCCGGACCGCCCTCACGTTCGGCGGCCCGGTCTGCCACCCAGCGGGCTACGGTGGCGAAGACGTCCTCCGGCTGAAGCGCCAGGGTTCCCAGGATGATGGGGACGTCGTCGCCGATGCGGCGTTTGAATTCCCGGGCAACTCGCTCCGGTGAGTCCAGTCCTCGGCGCTCCGCAGCCTCGCCCACCAGGACGGTGCCTTCCTCGGGGAAGTAGACCACGGAGGGGACGGATGCTCCACGCGCGCCCAGGGGCAGGCACTCGGGCACAGCGGAAGGACCTTGGTGAAAGCGAACCACGGCGGCTGCCGTGAAACTGGTCCCGACGTCTACGGCGAGTGCGTAGCTCATTGTTACCTCGGAAGGCTGGCCGTCCACATGCAAGCTTCATCACAGTGAACGTCACCAACGTAGCATTCCGAGGGACCCGGGGACAGCCCTGTTGCTACATCGAATGGTTATTTGGCGGCCAGGTGCCGCATTGTGCGTGGTTTCCCGGTCGCTGCAGGCCGGAAAGGCCCTCCTAGAGGCCGGAGTAGGAGTGGAGCCCGTTGAACAAGGTGTTCACGATGGTGAAGTTGAAGATCACGCAGAAGTAGCCGACGATCGACAGCCAGGCAGCGCGGGTTCCGGTCCAGCCACGGGTGGCCCGGGCGTGCAGGTAGCCTGCGTAGACAACCCAGATCACGAACGTCCACACCTCCTTGGTGTCCCAGCCCCAGAACCGGCCCCAGGCCTTTTCGGCCCAGATGGCGCCGAACATGAGGGTGAAGGTCCAGCCAATGAAGGCGATGGCATTGATCCGGTAGGACAGGTTCTCAAGGCTCAGTGCGGAGGGCACCAGGCGCATGAAACCAAGCTTGTCGGTCCCGCCGGCGGCAACGGTCTTCTGCCGGTGGGACTGGACCAGCTGGAGCGCCGACATCGCGAACGTCAGGGTGAACAGGGCCGAGGAAAGCACCGCGATGGAAACGTGGATAACAAGCCAGTAGCTCTGCAGGGCGGGAACGAGGTGGCCAACGGGGGTCCAGAAGGCCACCGAAGCGGCCACCATCATGATGATCACCAGGCCCACCACGAAGGTGCCCAGGAAGCGCAGGTCGCGGCGGATGAGCGAGAGCAGGAAGACGGCCGCCACCAGGAACGCGCCGGTGGTGAGGAATTCGTACATGTTGCCCCACGGCACCCGCCCGGCTCCCAGCGCCCTGGTGACAACGCCGGCGGCGTGGATCAGGACGGCGAGGGTGGTCAGGGCAACGGCGACCCGCGCCGGAACCCGGCGCTCCGCGGCATACTTCATATCGCCGTCGGCCGTGACGATGCCGTCGGTTCCTGCGCCGCCGGCCTTGGCAGTGGACGACGACGGGCGCTCGGCACGGTCGGCCGGCCCGCTCAGGCGGCCCCCGGCAGAACCCGTGGCAACGCCGGCCCCCACGGGAACCTTGGCGGCGGTCCCGGCCTGCGCGGCCTTGAGGTCCACGGCGCGCAGGGCCTTGCTGCTCTTGGCGAGGTCCCAGGCGAAGGCAATGAAGGCCACCGTGTAGGTACCCGCCGCCAGCAGCATGAAGAGTTCGCTGTACTGGCCCATGGTTTCGTTGATTCCAAATGGCATTACTGGTCCTTTTCGGGCCCGGTGGGGCCTGCTGGGGTGCTGACGGAGCCTGCGACATTATCGCCTGTCCGGCTGGGAGTTTGCTGGGACGGGGCGGCGTCCCCGGAAGCGGCATCCTCAGGGGTGCCCTCTTCAGGCAGCTGCCACTCTGCGGCGAAGAGTTTCCGCAGCGCGGCTGCCTCGCCGGCCAGGCGGTGGTCCTCGCCGCGGGCCAGGAGCCCGTATTCAACCATGGTGCGGCCGTCGGCGGCGGTGCCGGTGCGTACCCAGACGCGCCGGCGGTTGACGTAGAGCGAGAGGATCAGGCCTGCAACGGCCAGCAGGGCGAAGACCAGGGCGTAGAGCTGCCCCGGGTTGTGGTGGATGTCCACGCCGATGTACCGCTTGACGCCGTCGAAGCTGATGCTGCCCTTGCCGTCCGGAAGGGTGGCCGTTGCCCCGGGGGTCAGCGTGATGCCGCCGGCTGCCAGGTTCCGGGCGTTGAGCGGGGTCAGGTTCTTGACGTCCAGTTCGAAGACGTTCTGCGGCGCACCCTTGTTCAGGCCCAGGTCGCCATAGTAGGAGTTCAGGGTCAGCTGCGGGTTGAACAGCTCGGGGTCTGCGCTGAAGGAGACGTTCTTGTCCGTGACGAACGCGGTGGGCAGGAAGAAGCCCACGAAGCCCAGCTGGTCCGGCTGGGCGTCAGGAACCTTGATCACCACGGAGGAGTAGTAGTTCTCGCCCTGCAGCTTTGCCACCACGGGGCCCTGCATGGCCACGTTGCCCGCTCCGTCCCGGATGGTCACCACCGGGGCGTAGCCGTTGCCGGTGAGGTAGATGCTGGTGCCGCCGAGGTTCACGGGGTCGTTGACCTTGAGGGTCTCCTGCTTGGGCGGAGCGTCCGGGTTTTCCTTGGTGGTCACCGTGGCGGCGAAGTCGATGGGCTGGCCGAACTTGCCCTTGGATTCACGGTCAAACGTGATGTTGAACTTGTCCAGCTGCAGCGAGTAGGGCTGGAGCTGGCTGGACTGGAAGTTGGTGCCAGGGTTGAACTGGTCGTAGCCCACCAGGGTGTTCACGAACGTGTCGCCTTCCACCAGGATGCGCTGGCCGCTGTACCCGAACAGGCCGCCGGCTGCCACGGACACCAGCACGCCGATGAGCGAGGTGTGGAAGACCAGGTTGCCCACTTCCTTCATGAAGCCGCGTTCGGCGCCCAGGGACGGAAGGGCGCCGTCGGCATCCCTGACCTCCACTCGGTAGCCGCGCTTACGCAGCACCCGGGCGGCACCGTTAATGGCGTCCGACGACGGGATGGCGGCACCGGAGGGGATCACCAGGGTGCCGTATTCGGGCAGCCGGGACAGGCGCTGTGGGGTCCGCGGCGGCTGGGAACGCATGGCCTTGTAGTGGGCGATGGCGCGGGGCACCACGCAGCCGATCAGGGAAATGAACAGCAGCAGGTAGATCGCCGAGAACCAGGCCGAGGAGTAGACGTCGTAGAGCTGCAGGGAGTCCAGCAGCTTGCCGTAGTCCGGGTGGTCCTTGATGTACTGGGTCACCACGGCCGGGTTTGCCGGCCGCTGCGGGAACAGCGATCCGGGGACGGCGGCGACGGCAAGGAGCAGCAGCAGGAACAGCGCGGTGCGCATGCTGGTCAGCTGGGTCCAGGCCCACCGCAGCATGCCCTTGGGTCCCAGGGCCGGAAGGGCGGCCTGGGCTTTCGCCTCTGCTACAGGGGCGGATTGCTTCTTCTTTACGTTCACACGCTCGCTCATCAGATCGGCAACTTCACGTCGGTTTGGAACCAGTACTGCAGCCCGGTCACCCAGGCACCCCACACCCCGGTGGCCATCAGTATCCCGAGCACCACCAGGATCCCGCCGCCGGTCCGCTGGATGGCCACGCGGTGCTTGCGGAAGAATGCCATGACGCCCAGGCCCCGGCGCAGGGCCAGGGCGATCAGCAGGAACGGGATGCCAAGTCCCAGGCTGTAGACAAAAGCCAGGAATGCACCCTTGGCGGCAGAGGACCCGCCGGAGAGGCTGAGCAACTGCACGGCGGAATAGGTGGGGCCTATGCACGGGGCCCAGCCCAGGCCGAAGGTCAGGCCCAGCAGGGGCGCTCCCCAGAGCCCGGCGGGCGGCTTTGCGTGGATCTTCGCGTCACGCTGCAGCCAGCCGAAACCGCCCATGAAGACGATCCCCATGATGATGACCAGGATTCCCAGGAGCTGGGTGATCCAGGCATTCTGGCTGCCCGTGATGAGGGTGCCCAGCTGGCCGAATGCACCGCCCAGCAGGACGAAGATCACGGAGAAGCCCAGGACGAACAACCCAATGCCCGCCAGCATCCGCCCGCGTTTCTGCTTTTGCAGGTCCACGCCGCTCAGTCCGGTCACATAGCCCAAGTAGCCGGGCACCAGGGGAAGGACGCAGGGCGAAAGGAACGACACCAGTCCTGCCAGCAGGGCCACCGGAATGGCGAGCAGGAGGGAGCCGCTGAGGATGGCTTCGGCGAAGGGGCTGTTCACGGTCCCGGCCCGTCCCTATTCCGCCACGGCGGCGGTGATGAGGGCTTTCAGGGTGCCCTTCTCGATTTCGCCGAGGACCCTGGAGGCCACGCGGCCCTGCTTGTCCAGCACCAGCGTGGTGGGTACGGCACCGGGCGGGACCAGGCCGGAAACGGAGAGCAGGACGCCGCCGTCCTTGTCGTCAAAGCTGGGGTAGGTCAGGTTGAAGGTCTTCTCGAACGCTTCGGCCGTGGGCTTCTCGTCCCGGAGGTTGACGCCGAAGAACTGTACGCCCTGGTCCTTGAACTCCTGGTGCAGCTCCTCCAGGAGCGGCGCCTCCACACGGCACGGTGCGCAGGCGGCGAACCAGAAGTTCAGGACGCTGACCTTGCCCTGGAAGTCGGCCGGGGTCACAGCGGCGCCACTGAAAAGCGCTCCCTGGATCTGCACGGCTTCCTTGCGGTCCCCGACGGCGAACTCGGTTACGGAGCCGTCGCCGGCAACATAGTTCTTGTTGTCGCCGGCCTTGGCCTGCTTGGCCAGCGCATCCTCCTGGGCGCAGCCGGACAGGCCAAGGGTCAGCGCGGTCAGGGCCAGGCCGCCTGCCGAAAGCAGGCTCCGGCGCGAGGGAAGGGTGTTGTTGCTCACTGCTAGGCTCCAGGGGTGCTGGCGGCACCGGGAAGAAGGGACGCCGCGGGCTCGCTGTACTCGACCCGCAAGAGCGAGCCGTCGTCGTCGAAAACCAGGGACGTAAGGGATGTCAGGGTGCACTCGCGCTTGCGCGGGTCGTGCCACAAGGGGCGGCCTTCGGCGCTCAGCCGGGCTGCCCAGATGGGCAGCTGGTGGCTGACGAGGATCGCCTCGGGGCCTGCGGCACCGAAGTCGCCGGCGGCCAGTGCGATGGCCTGCAGCCGCGCGTCCTGGACAGCAGCCGCTACCCGCGCCGCCTGCTCCTTGTACGGTTCGCCCCACGACGGGCGCAGCGGGTTGACCAGGCGCGGCCAGTGCTTCGGCCGGCGGAGTTCGGCCTTGGTGACCTTCATGCCCTCGAAGTAGTTTTCCGCTTCGATGATGCGCTGGTCGGTGTGGATCTGCAGGCGCAGCGCTTCCGACGTCGGCCGTGCCGTCTCCTGCGCACGGTCAAGCGGCGAGGCGGCCAGGTAGGTGATCCGGGCTCCGCGCTCGGCGCGCTGCCGGAAGTGGTCGGCCAGGGTGCGGGCCATCTCCTGCCCCAGATCGGAGAGGTGGAATTCGGGGAGCCGTCCATAGAGAACGCCGTCGGGATTGTGGACCTCGCCGTGGCGGAGCAGATGGACAGTGGCTTGGGGCATGTTTACCAGTTTCTCAAAGATGGCGTGCGATCCGAAATCTCCCGGACGCGCTTTCTACAAAGAGTAGAACTTAAGTTTCTGAAGAAATGTTCCGAAACCGGGAACAAAACATGCAAACGCATGTTTATACTGGATGCAGCAAGATAGTTGAGGCTTCAACCGATGAAGGTTCAACCGCAGGACTACAGCAGGCATTCACACCAAGGAGCAACATCATGGCACTTCCCGCAGACGTCACCACCGGCACCTGGACCCTGGACAACTCCCACAGCGAGATCGGCTTCACCGTCCGTCACGCGGGCATCAGCAAGGTCCGCGGCCAGTTCAAAGAGGCCGAGGCCACCCTGAACCTCGCCGAGAACGTGGCCGACTCCAAGGTCAACGCCACTATCAAGACCTCCAGCTTCGACTCCGGCGACGTCAACCGTGACGGCCACGTACGCGGCGAAGACTTCTTCGACGTTGAGAAGTTCCCGGAGATCTCCTTCGTTTCCAATGCAATCGTCCCCAAGGGCGACGCCTACGAGCTCCAGGGCGACCTCACCATCAAGGGCGTCACCCGTCCCGTGGCCCTCGAGACCGAGCTCCACGGCGTGGCCGTCGATCCGTTCGGCAACACCCGCGCCGGCCTCACCGCCGAGACCACCATCAGCCGCAAGGATTTCGGCCTCACCTGGAACGCCGTCCTCGAAGCCGGCGGCGTGCTGGTCAGCGACAAGGTTGCCATCAACCTCGAACTCGCCTTCATCGCGCCCGCAGCATAACTTTCACCACCCGGCGCACCCCGGCACCAGGCCTTTTCGGCCCGGTGCCGGGGTGTGCTGTTTAAATACGCCCTGCAGGCACGGTCGTGGGCGTGAATGCCGCCCGAATCACCCACATCTCCGCCTGCCGGGGGTACGGTGGAGCTAAGCCATGCTGGGGGGAAGGCTGAGGACCGATTCCCGGCAGCCTACCTGGATCCCGACCTGCAGAAGGAACGCCCATGAGTACTCCTCCCGTCCCGCCTCCCGCGCCCCAAGATCCCTACTCCGGCAATGACCAGTCCGGCAGCCAGCAGCCCGGACCCGAGCAGCCGCGCTACGGCCAGAATGCGCCCCAGTATGGCCAGAACGCACCGCAGTACGGGCAGAACCAGCCCCAGTACGGTTCGCAGCCGCCCGCAGCGCCGCAGTATGGCCAGAATGCACCGCAGTACGGTTCCCAGTATGCCCAGAATGCACCCCAGTACGGGCAGGCGCCGTATGGGCAGTCCCCGTACGGCCAGTACCCCTCGGAGCAGCCACAGCCGGCGGGAAGCAACGGCATCCCGCAGCTGGTGAACATCTCGTTCTGGCTGCTGATCGCGTCCGCGGTGATTTTTGTCGTTTCCGTGCTCGCCGGCCTCACCCAACTCGATGATCCACAGTTCCGGCAGGCTTTCGAGCAGCAGGTGAAAGCCAGCGGAGCAGCCGTCACGTATGACGACATCAAGAGCGTCATCGCCGGCACCCTGGTCGTCTTCGCGATCATCGGCGTCGCGCTCTACCTGCTGGTGGCGTTCTTCATCCGCAAGGGCAGGAACTGGGCACGCATCCTCGGAACCGTGTTCGCGGCACTCTCCGTTTTGGGCCTGTTCGGGGTCCCCACCTTCGGAACGCTCGGGACGGTCCTGGGCATTGCCGCCATTGTCCTGCTCTACCTCCCGGCCGCTGCCCCGTATTTCCGGAAGCAGCAGCCGTTCGCCAACCCCTATTCCGGCGGCTTCGGCAACCCTTACGGGCGGTAAAGCCTACGGCAGACTGCAACGGTGGCCCGGGATGTCCAGCATCCCGGGCCACCGCTTTTAGACCTGTCCTCAGGCCGGCTGTCCCGGCGCCTGCGCGCGTTGGGCGTGATAGGCCAGGATCTGGAGCTCGGTGGCCATGTCCACCTTGCGGAGGTTGACTCCCTCAGGGACCTGCAGCATGACGGGAGCAAAGCTGAGCACGCTGTGCACGCCGGCAGCCACCACCCGGTCGCAGATGCCCTGGGCCACGGCCGCGGGAAGGGCCAGCACCACCATGTTTGCCCCGGTGCGGTGGAGGACGGTCTCGAGGTCTGCCACGTCGCTGACCCGCAGCCATCCCACCTCGTTGCCCACCACCATCTGGTCCGCGTCGAAAATGGCCACCACGTCGAAGCCCCGCGATTCGAAGCCGCCGTAGCGCGCCAGTGCCTTGCCCAGGTTTCCGGCTCCAACGATGGCCACTTTCCAGTCATGCGTCAGCCCCAGGGCCGCAGCGATGTGGCGGCTCAGGTACTGCACCTCGTAGCCCACTCCCCTGGTGCCGTAGGACCCCACGTGGGACAGGTCCTTGCGCAGCGTGGAGGAGCTGACGCCGGAGGCTTCTGCGAGCGATTCCGACGAGACACGCTCAACCCCCTCGGCCAGCAGCGTGTTCAGGGCACGGAGGTAGAGCGTCAACCGGGCCACGGCAGCGGGAGGAATCTGCTTGGCCGGTGTGCCCGCGGCATCCGGAACGTCCGGCACAGGCTGGGGGGTTGAATCCAAGGACGTCACTGGCATCCCCCTACTTGGCCATGGCGCGCTGCAGGACGCGTTCCAGCCGGGCTTCGTCGATTTTCCAGAAGTCGCGCTGCACCCCGTCCACCAGGACCACGGGGATCTCTTCGGCGTAGCGCTCCCGCAGTTCGGGCTGGTTGTCCACCAGCTCTTCGCTCCACTCAAGGCCCAACGCGGCCGTGACCCGGCCGACGGCGTCGCGCGCCTCTTCGCAGAGGTGGCAGTCAGCTTTGGTGACCAGGACGACGCGGGGGGTAGCCATGGCTTAACGGTATCGCCGTTCGCGCGGTGCAGGTGACGCCGACGGCGCCGGGCGGGTGGATTGACTAGACTCAAGTCCATGCCCGAGGAGAAATACGTCGCCGTCGTTACACGGCCGGTTGCTGCGCCGCAGCCCGGTGAGGCGGCGTTTTTCGACGTGGACAATACCCTGATGCGCGGTGCCAGCCTCTTCCATGTGGCCCGCAAGATGCACCAGCGGGGGGCGTTCACGCTGATCCAGGCTGCCGGGTTCGCGTGGAAGCAGTTCAAGTTCGTGGCGCGCGGGGAAAACATCGACGACGTCCATGCGGTCCGCGATTCGGCCCTGACCCTCGCCGCCGGCATCACCGTTGACGACATCAAGGCGCTGGGTGAAGAGGTCTACGACGAGATGATCGCGTCGCGGATCTGGCCCGGTGCCAAGGCGCTGGCAGAACAGCACCTCCGCGTGGGCCGCCGCGTCTGGCTGGTAACGGCCACGCCCATCGAAGTGGCCACGGTGATCTCCACCCGGCTGGGATTGACGGGGGCCCTGGGCACGGTGGGGGAAGTGTCGGACGGCATGTACACCGGACGCCTGGTGGGAGACATCCTCCACGGCTCGGCCAAGGCGGTAGCCGTGCAGGCCATCGCGGACCAGGAGGACCTGGACCTCAAGCGCTGCTGGGCGTACAGCGATTCCTACAATGACGTTCCGCTGCTCTCGCTCGTAGGCCACCCGGTGGCCATCAACCCGGACGCCAAGCTCCGCCGCCACGCCCGCGACCGGAACTGGCCGGTCTATGATTTCCGCGCCGGCCGCCGCGCCGCCACCCTTGGTCTGAAGGCAGCGACCTTCGGCGGCGCCATCTACGGCCTCTGGAAAGGCTTCGCCCGCATCCGCGGCCCCCGGGCGTAGCCAAAAAAATGCCCGCCGCCTTGGAAGGCGACGGGCATTTCCACGCTGTTCGAAGTATCGCTACTTCTTGTTGCGGCGCTGGTGACGGGTCTTGCGAAGCAGCTTGCGGTGCTTCTTCTTGGCCATACGCTTGCGACGCTTCTTAATAACTGAACCCACGAAAGTTCCTTACAAACTAGATGCAGTACCTGCCTGATGGGGAATGTCCGTGGACAAAGCTACGAACTGAACAACTGACAGATTCTTACAATGACGTAAAACGTTCCTTAACAGGGTACCGCTTATCGGGAGCGGCTCAGGACAGGTGGCCTCAGGCGGTCTCGGTGTGGCCGTCCACAACAGCACCCTTGAGGTACTGTTCGACGGCGTTTTCGGGGACCCGGTAGGAGCGGCCGAAGCGCACCGCGGGCATTTCGCCGGAGTGGACCAGGCGGTAAACAGTCATTTTGGAGACGCGCATGACCTCGGCCACTTCAGCCACGGTGAGGAACTTCGCGTTGGAGAAGTTCTGTTCTGCCGACATTTCCCTATTTTCCTTTGCTGACGGATGGACAACAGTGACCCCAGGTACGTGCCGATGCGGTGTTCCGATGCTGAGCCATCCACCAACCACCTAAATAGATACTCTAGATGTTCATGTGGCAGATGTGAAAGTAGTGGCCTCCCCTATTTCGCCCCCTAATTCTGCTGCCGCCGCTTCCGCGCCGACGCCGCGAGCTGCTCCAGGACAGACGCCGAGACATCCCAGTCCATGCAGGCGTCCGTCACGCTCTGGCCGTAGACCAGTTCCGCCCGTCCCGCGGCGTGCTCCGCAACGTCCAGGTTCTGCGCTCCGCCCACCAGGAAGCTTTCCAGCATGACGCCGGCAACCGCCCGGGCCGCCACTCCCCCGTCCTCAAGCTGGGCACCGATCTCCAATGCGACCTCCGCCTGCCGGTGGTGGCTCTTGCCGCTGTTGGCGTGGCTCGCGTCAACGATCAGGCGGGGATTGAGCCCCTTGCCCGCCAGTTCGGTGGAGGCGCGTTCCACATCGGCCGCTGAGTAGTTGGGGCCCTTCCGGCCGCCGCGGAGGATGACGTGGGTGTCGGGGTTTCCTGCCGTTGCCACCAGCGCTGCCCGGCCCTCGCCGTCGATCCCCAGGAACGCCTGCGCCGCCCCGGCGGCACCGCAGGCATCGATGGCTACCTGCAGGGCGCCGTCGGTCCCGTTCTTGAACCCGATGGGCATGGAAAGCCCGGACGCCAACTGCCGGTGGATCTGGCTCTCCGTGGTGCGCGCACCGATGGCACCCCACGAGATCAGGTCCGCCATGTACTGGGGGCTGATCGGCTCCAGGAATTCGGTGGCGGTGGGCAGGCCCAGCGCGGTGACCTGCTGCAGGAACTGCCGGGCCGTGCGGAGGCCGGTGACCATGTCATGGCTGCCGTCCAGCCGGGGATCGTTGATCAGGCCCTTCCAGCCCACCGTGGTGCGCGGCTTCTCGAAGTAGGTCCGCATGACGATCAGCAGGTCTTCCTTGTGCTTCTCTGCCTGGCTGACCAGCCGCCGCGCGTACTCGAGTCCGGCCTTGGGGTCGTGGATGGAGCAGGGACCCACGATGACCAGCAGGCGGTCATCCACGCCGTCCATGATGGCGCGCACCTCATCGCGTCCGCGTTCGACGACGGCGGCGGCCCGGGCGTCCAGGGGCAGTTTGGTGAGGAGTGCCGACGGGGTGGGCAGCGGGGTGAATTCGCTGACGCGCAGGTTCGAGGTGGACTTGGTGTCGCTGGCCGGTGCTGCTGCTGTTGCGGTGCTCATGTTCGGGGTCCTGTTCCAGATGGGAAGCGGGCCCGGATTTCAGAACCCGCCGGAGAAACGGCGAAGGGCAGAGAATGATCTCTGCCCTGTTGGCTCTGAAGGAAGTTGGATGCGTGTCAGTTAGACGCGGGCTCCTCCAGAGCCAACGAAAAATACGCATACCAACGGTTAGTCATGGAAGTGACCATAAACCCGGCACACGGAGGCCGCAAAATCGGTTGCGTCACATTCCGGTGCACTCGCCTACCCAAGGAGCTTGCGCAGGAACTGCAGCTGCCGGATCCAGTGGTGTTCCTGGCCGCCTTCGTGGTTGTTGAATCGGTACACCTCGATCTCCTTGCCGGGAGTGCTGCCCGATGCTGCCGCGGAGCCATAGGCGTTGTAGCTGGCGAAAACCGTGGACGGCGGGCAGATGTCATCCATCTGGGCAGCGGAATACAGTGCCGGAACGGAGGCCCAGCGGGCCAAATTGACGCCGTCGAAATAGTTGAGGACCTTCAGGGCGGCGTCGTAGCGGTCCCGGTGCCGGGCGAGGAACTGGGCGATCTCCGGGTACGGGCCGCGTGGGGTGATGTCGATGGCACGGGGGAAGTCCTGCAGGAAGGGGACATCGGGCAGCGCGGCGATGACGCCGTCGAGCCGTCCCGCGGTGAGCCCTGCAGTGGCCACCACCAGGCCGCCTCCCTGGCTGACGCCCGCCAGCACCACCTTGGCGGGATCGACGGCGGGGTGTGCCTGCGCCGCCTCCACGGCGCGGAAGGCGTCCACATAGACCCTGCGGAAGTAGTAGTCCTCCCGGCTGGCGATGCCCCTGGTCATGAGGCCTGCGTGTGCCACGTCCCCGGCGGAGGGGTGGGGGTCGGGGGTGTCGCCCACCATGCCGCCGTACCCCTGGCCGCGGGTGTCCATGATGAAGTGGGCGTACCCGGCCTGCGCCCAGCGGGTGTCCTGGTTGGCCAGGCCCCGCCCGCCCGAGTAGCCGATGTAGTGCACCACCACCGGAAGCTGGACACCAGCCTCCCGGTGGGCGGGAAGATGCAGCCAGCCTTTGACCGGAGCACCGCCAAAACCGGAGAACGTGACGTCGAAGGTCTCAATCACGGTGAGGTAGTTCTCCACCGGTTCGAATGTGGCGGCCAGTGGATACGCCCGGGCCTCCCGCACCGTGGCATCCCAAAACGCCTTGAGGTCCCCCGGCGGCGTGACCCCGGAGGTGTAGCTGAGCAGCTGGGCCAGGGGAAGGTCGAAGAGGGGCATTCCTAATTCACGCATCCTTGGCGCGCAGCGACAAGTGGCTGGTACCGGTCCAGGCTGGTTCCGGTGGCGACGATCCGGCGGAGCTCGGCCAGCCCGCCGTCGACGGCCCCGGCGGCCCGCGCCTGGACCAGCACGTTGCCCAGGGCGGTGGCTTCGACCGGTCCGGCGACGACGGGACGTCCCGTGGCGTTGGCGGTGAGCTGGCAGAGCAGGGCGTTCTGGGAGCCGCCGCCCACCACGTGCACCACGTCCACGGAACGGCCCGCGAGGCGTTCCGCAGCGGTGATGGTCCTGGCGTAGCCGGCTGCGAGGCTGTCCATGATGCAGCGGGTGATGGTGGCCGGATCGTTGGGCAGGACATCGCCGGTGCGCCGGACCGCCGCACGGATGCGCTCGGGCATGTTGTCCGGGGAGATGAAGTACGGATCGTCGGCGTTGATTTGGGGTCCGCCGGCGGGCAGTGCGGCGGCCGCGGCCAGCAGGGCCGTGAGGTCGGGTTTGAACCCTTCCGACGCCCAGGTGCGCTGGCATTCGCTCAGCAGCCACAGTCCGCCCACGTTGCGCAGGTAGCGGGTGGTGCCGTCCACGCCGCGTTCATTGGTGAAATTCGCTTCCCGGCTGCCCCCGGTCAGGACCGGGTGCTGCAGTTCCAGCCCCACCAGCGACCAGGTGCCCGAGGAGATGTACGCGAAGTTTTCCTGGTCCGCGGGGACCGCGGCGACCGCTGAAGCGGTGTCGTGTGAACCGACGGCCACGACTTTCGTGTCCTGCGGCAGGTCCACGGCGGCGGCAACCTTCGGCAGGAGTGTTCCGACGGTTTCGCCGGGCTGGATCAGCGGCGGGAACAGGTCTTTGCGCAGGCCCAGCGCCGTGAAGAACTCGGTGGCCCACTCCCCCGCCACGGCGTCAAACAGTCCGGTGGTGGAGGCGTTGGTGGCCTCGGTCCGCCGCGCGCCGGTGAGCCGGAAGGCGATCAGGTCCGGAATGAGGAGTGCCTGCAGCCCGTCCAGGTCCTTCTCGGTGGCCAGCTGGTAGATGGTGTTGAACTGCAGGAACTGCAGGCCTGTGGTCTGGTACAGGCGGCTGGGGTCCAGCTTGGCGTGTACGGGCGCGACGGCGGCGCGGCTGCGGTCGTCGCGGTAGCTGTAGGGCTGGTCCACCAGTTCACCGGCCTTGTTGACCAGTCCGTAGTCCACGGCCCACGTGTCGATGCCGATGCTGGCGATCCGTTCCCCCTGCACGGCGGCGACTGTCGCCGCGGCAGCCAACCCCTTAAGTACTTCCGCGAACAGGGCGTCGAAGTCCCAGCGGAGGCCGCCGCCGTGCTCCACCACGCCGTTGGGGAAGCGGTGGACGGTCTCCAGGGAGACTCCGCTCCCGCCAGCGCGGCCAAGGATCACGCGGCCGGAGGAGGCGCCGATGTCGACGCCGGCAAACACCCTGGGGGTGGGCACGCCGCCGTCGGCATTGGCAGGCAAGGCACTCACCGCAGGAAGGCCGCCGCCACCCCGGCGTCCACGGGGATGTGCAGGCCGGTGGTGTGGGACAGTTCGTTGCTGGTAAGGACGGCGGCGGCGTTGGCCACGTGCTCGGGCAGGACCTCGCGCTTGAGCAGGGTGCGCTGGGCGTAGTACTCCCCCAGTTTTTCCTCGTCCACGCCGTAGACGGCGGCGCGTTTGGCGCCCCAGCCGCCGGCGAAGATCCCGGAGCCGCGGACCACGCCGTCGGGGTTGATGCCGTTGACACGGATGCCGTGCTCGCCCAGTTCGGCCGCGAGGAGCCGGACCTGGTGGGCCTGGTCGGCCTTGGTGGCGGAGTAGGCGATGTTGTTGGGGCCGGCGAACACGGAGTTCTTGGACGAGATGTAGATGATGTCCCCGCCCATGCCTTGGGCGATCATGACCTTCGCGGCGGCCTTGGCCACCAGGAATGAGCCCTTGGCCATGACGTTGTGCTGCAGGTCCCAGTCCTTTTCGGTGGTTTCCAGCAGCGGCTTGGAGATGGACAGGCCGGCGTTGTTAACCACCAGGTCCACGCCGCCGAACGCCAGGACAGCGGCGTCGATCGCAGCGGCGACCTGGGCCTCGTCGGTGACGTCCGCCTGGACGCCGATGGCGACGTCGGCACCGCCCAGCTCCTCGGCGACCTTTTGTGCGTTCTCAAGATTCAGGTCGGCAATGACAACGCACGCGCCGTCGGACGCCAGCCGTGTTGCGATGGCCTTGCCGATGCCGGAGGCCGCGCCGGTCACCAGCGCGATGCGGGTGGCGTGGGACTTGGGTTTGGGCATCCGGGCGAGCTTGGCTTCCTCCAGCGCCCAGTACTCGATCCGGAACTTCTCGGATTCCTCGATCGGGGCGTAAGTGGAGATTGCCTCCGCGCCGCGCATGACGTTGATGGCGTTGATGTAGAACTCGCCGGCCACCCGGGCGGTCTGCTTGTTCGCCCCGAAGGAGAACATGCCCACGCCGGGGACCAGCACGATGGCCGGGTCCGCGCCGCGCAGCGCCGGGGAGTCCTGGTCCTTGTGCCGGTCGTAGTAGGCCTGGTAGTCCTCGCGGTAGTCGGCGTGCAGTTCGTGCAGGCGTGCGATCGAGTCCTCCACGCTGGCGTCGGCGGGCAGGTCCAGGATGAGCGGCTTGACCTTGGTGCGCAGGAAGTGGTCCGGGCAGGAGGTGCCGAGCGCGCCGAGCCGCGGGTGTTCGGCTGCTTCGAGGAAGTCCAGGACGACGGCGTCATCACTGAAGTGCCCCAGCTGCGGCTTGTCCGTGGAGGCCAGGCCGCGGATCACTGGTGCCAGGGCGGCTGCCTTGGCACGGCGCTCAGCCTCGGGCAGCGCCCCATAACCGGCGAGCTTGGCGCCGAAGGGCTCGGCCTTGCCGTTGTCCCTGATGTACTTTTCAGCCTGGTCGATGATCCACAGCGAGTTGGCCTCTGCTTCTTCGCTGGTGGCGCCCCAGGCGGTGATGCCGTGGCCGCCCAGGATGGTGCCGATGGCCTGCGGGTTGGCGTCCTTGATCGCGGCGATGTCCAGGCCCAGCTGGAACCCGGGACGGCGCCACGGCACCCACACCACCTTGTCGCCGAAGATCTTCCCGGTCAGCGCCTCGCCGTCCACGGCAGTGGCAATGGCGATGCCGGAGTCCGGGTGCAGGTGGTCCACGTGCGCGGCGTCCACAAGCCCGTGCATCGCCGTATCGATCGACGGGGCCGCGCCGCCCTTGCCGTGCAGGCAGTAATCGAACGCGGCCACCATCTCGTCCTCGCGCTCAACGCCCGGGTAGACGTTCTTCAGCGCGGCCAGCCGGTCCAGGCGCAGCACCGCAAGGTTCTGCTCCTTCAGGGTGCCCAGGTCGCCGCCGGAGCCCTTGACCCACAGCAGTTGCACGTCCTGGCCCGTAACCGGGTCCGTTTCGGTGCCCTTGGCCGAGGTGTTGCCGCCGGCGAAATTCGTGTTCCGCTTGTCCGCACCCAAACGGTTCGAACGCGAAATCAGCTCTTCAACAGTCTTGTTCGTCATAACTTCTCAGGCGCCCCATCCGGCTTGCTGGCCGCCTGCGCGGTCCTCGTTGATCTGTTTCTGGTATCCGCTGGCCTTGTAGGCGGCCATCGGGTCCGCGGGCAGGCCGCGGGATTCACGCCACTCAGCCAGGATGGGCCGGACGTCCGTGTAGAAGGCATCGTTGAAGATGCCGTTGGCGGCCAGGACGTCCCCGGCGCGCTGGGCCTCGGTAAGGGCCGCGGTGTCGATCAGCAGGGCGCGTGCCGTCATTTCCTGGACGTTCAGCACGGAGCGGATCTGGCCCGGGATCTTTTCCTCCAGGTTGTGGCACTGGTCCAGCATGAGGGCCACACCGGAGTCCTTGCCGAACCCGCCGCCACGGATCACCTCGTGCATGATGCGGAAGAGCTGGAACGGATCGGCGGCACCCACAATGAGGTCGTCGTCGGCATAGAAGCGCGAGTTGAAGTCGAAGGAGCCCAGCTTGCCCAGCCGCAGCAGCTGCATCACGATGAACTCGATGTTGGTGCCCGGGGCATGGTGCCCGGTGTCCAGGCAGACAAACGCCTTCTCCCCCAGGGCCAGGGTCTGGGCGTACGAAGTTCCCCAGTCCGGAACGTCCGTGTGGTAGAAAGCCGGTTCGAAGAACTTGTATTCCAGCACCAGGCGCTGCTCATCGCCCAGGGCTGCATAGATCTCCTGCAGGGACTCGGCCAGGCGGTCCTGCCGGCCGCGGAGGTCGTCCTGGCCGGGGTAGTTGGTGCCGTCGGCAAGCCAGATCTTCAGGTCGCGGGAGCCTGTGGCGTGCATGATGTCGATGCAGTCCAGGTGGTGGTCGATGGCGCGGCGGCGGACGGCCCCGTTGGAGGACGTCAGGGAGCCGAACTTGTACTCGTCGTCCTGGAAGGTGTTGGAGTTGATGGTGCCCAGGCCCACGCCCAGGCCGGCGGCGTATTCCTTCAGGGCGGAGTAGTCATCCACCTTGTCCCACGGGATGTGCAGGGCCACGGTGGGCGCCAGGCCGGTCAGCTCGTGGACTTTGGCTGCGTCAGCCAGTTTCTCCTGGACCGTGCGGGGCGTGCCCGGCGTGCCGAACACCTTGAACCGCGTGCCCGAATTCCCATAGGCCCACGAAGGGACCTCGATGGCAAGCTCCCCGAGCCTGCCCAGCGCCTTTGCTACGTCATTCATGATGGTTCTTTCCGGTGTCTTGTGCTGTGGTCTGTTGGTGCTGCCCCGCTGCAGGAGCTGGGTTTCGCTGTGGTTGCCGGGGTGTGGAACTACTGGATTGTGGACTACTGGGTTGGGGAGCCTGCGGCTGCAAGCTGGCCGTCGAGGTTGAACACTTCTTCCAGGACCTGGAACCCCTCGTCGGGCGCCTGGGCGGTGTTCTCGAACAGTGTGGCCATTTCGGCCTGCCAGCGGGTGTTGACGTCCGTCAGGGCCATCCGGGCCCGGGCTGCGTCAAAGTCGTCGCACTCGACGTATCCCACCAGGAGCCCGTCCCCACCGAGGAACAGGGAGTAGTTGTGCCAGCCCGCGTCCTTGAGTGCTTGCAGCATCTCCGGCCACACTGCGGCGTGCCGGCGCCGGTATTCATCAATCAGCTGCGGCTGGACCGAAGAACGGAAACACACCCTCATCGGTGCCCCTTCCAAAACGCCAGGATTTTTTGAATCGTTTCATTGGTACGATTCAAAGTACTCTTGGATTTGAGCAGGTGTCAAGCAATGGCAGAAACTTTTGATCTGCCGCAGGGATCTTCCCGGCGGCAGAATGTCAGCACGGAGAACCGATGAACCGCACAGCCAGCATCAAGGACGTGGCCACCCACGCGGGCGTGGCCGTTGGCACTGTGTCCAACGTCCTCAACTATCCCGACCGGGTGTCGGACAGGACCAAGGAGCGGGTCCTGTCAGCCATCGATGAACTGGGGTTTGTCCGCAATGACGCCGCGCGCCAGCTTCGCGTGGGGCACAGCCGCACCATCGGGCTTATCGTCCTGGACGTAGGCAACCCGTTCTTCACGTCCGTTGTCCGGGCGGCGGAAGACGCCGCAGCGCTGCAGGGCAGCGCCGTCCTGCTGGGCGACAGCGGCCACAACGCCGGCCGGGAAGCGAACTACATCGACCTCTTCCAGGAGCAGCGTGTGCAGGGGCTGCTGATATCGCCGGTGGGCGATGTTACGGACAGGCTGGATCTCCTCCGCGAGCGTGGCGTCCCCACGGTACTGGTGGACCGACAGGCCGACGAGTCCAAGTTCAGCTCAGTTGCCGTGGACGATGACGCCGGCGGATACCTGGCGGCCAGGCACCTGCTGGACACCGGACGCCGCCGGCTCGCCTTTGTTGGCGGCTCCACCTCCATCCGCCAGGTGGCGGACCGCCTGCAGGGGGCCCGGCGGGCCGTCAAGGAGGAACCGGACGCCACGCTGGAAGTCCTGGATGCGGAGGGGCAGACCGTCCTGGCCGGCCGCAGCGTGGGAGACATGCTGGTGGAGCGCGGTCGGGCAGATCTGCCGGACGGCATCTTTTGCGCCAACGACCTCCTGGCCCTGGGCGTCATGCAGTCGCTCACCATGACGCACACGTTCCGCATTCCCGGGGACGTGGCGCTGATCGGCTACGACGACATCGACTTTGCGGCCTCCGCGGTGGTTCCCCTGTCCTCCATCCGCCAGCCCACGCAGCTGCTGGGCAGGACAGCCATCGAGCTGCTGTCCGAAGAGGTGGAGTCCCAGAACCCCGTCCACCGTTCCGTGGTGTTCACCCCGGAACTGGTGGTCCGGCAGAGCACCGCCGCCGCTGGTTAGTTCTCCGCGGGCTGCAGCCATTTGAGGGATTCGGTCCGCGAGGTGAAGAAGCGGGTGGGGCAGGGCGGGACATGGACGCCCAGGAAGAAGTTGGCGATGATCCGGTCCACCGGGCTTGTCCCCAGCAGGGCGATCCTGTTGGCCGCACATGGGATGGAGAACACTGAGCGGGCCTGGATGCTCACGTTCTCGGTGGTGGCCATGTCCACGAGCATCGGGTAGTTTGCGTCTCCCGCTATCTGGTTTACCGCGGCCATCGCCGCCTGCGCATCTTCGACTTCGATGCGGACCTTGGGCTCCCAGATGAGGTGGATGACCCCGTCAGCGCGCAGTTCCACCGTGCCCTTGCCGCCGTCGACCACTACCGGCTCCATACCCCGCCTCCCTCCAGTGGGCAGTTCCTGAACTCCTCTATCTTGCCCCACAAGGGACTGGAAGGGCGCCCATCGCTCCACCATAGGCCACCCGTTTCCCCGACACCCAGCTTGACTCATCAGCATGCTTACTAATAGGTTGGTCGACGTGCCCGTGGCCTGGATCACCTTCCAAGGCCACGTGTCGCGGCCCGCAAGGGCTGCATCTGAAATGTACTGCATTCGAAACAGACAGTTCCGCCGGGGTTCTCCATGGGGGCGGAGCCTCGGGGGTTCGTTGCGCCGCAGCCCGGCGCTGAAAGGATCTACCGAAAATGCGAACAAAGGTCTCAGCTTCAGTCACCGCCATTGCCCTCTCCGGCGCCATGCTCCTTGGCATGGCAGGCCCGGCGACAGCAGCGGCACCCGCGGTTCCTTCCGCCGCCTCCAAGACAACACAAACCGCCAACGTTTCTGGCACCATCAGCCAGACCATCGACGGCGTGGGCACGTTCGTCGGCTCGTTCACGCCGACGGGCTTCAGCGCCCAGAACGGCCAGCTGAACGTCACAGGCCTGGTGCAGGGTACCCTCACCGACCTCACCGGTAATCCCACCCCGGTCAACCAGTCGGTAACCACAACTGCCGCGGCAGCACCCTCAACCGCTGCCGCCTTGGCCTCGGGCGGCAGCTGCGACGTCCTGAACCTGGTCCTCGGCCCACTGCACCTGGACCTGCTGGGCCTCAACGTCGATCTGAACCAGGTGGTTCTGAACATCACCTCGCAGACCGGCGCGGGCAACCTGGTGGGTAACCTGCTCTGCGCCGTCACCGGGCTCCTGGACGGTGGCAACGGCCTGAGCGGCCTGGCCAACCTGCTCAACCGGCTCCTGGGACTCTAGTTCCAGGAAGTCCACCGGCAGCAAGATGGGCAGTCCCCCGGGACTGCCCATCTTTGTCTTTGCCTAGAGACTTTCCACCACCAGGTTCCGGTAGGCGGCCCGGAGCGGAGCCATCTGCCGGAAACCAATCCGTCCGCCGCCAAGTACCTTGCCGGCGGAATCACGCCACTCAAAGAGGCGCAGCCCATTGATGGAAAACTCCACCACCGGCCCGTCCTTCACCAGCTCCAGGCGGTAGAAGTCCGTGGCGTCCTCCGTGGGCGGAAGCGGATCCGCACCCTGCGCCACCAGTTCGAAGCCCGCGCTCCTGCGCAGGTTGCAGGTCCGGAATGCCCGCTCGGACGGGAACTTGTGCCGGAAGTAGGAGACGTGCAGGGCGTCGATATCGCCCGAGTGGTACTGCGGATAGTAGCCTGTCCGGGGCGCCAGGGCCGGGCTGAAGAGATCCCGCCCGCCGTGGCCCGCAGCCGCGAAGAACAGCATCGCCAGGCCGGGCTCCGCGAGCGGCAGGAACTCCCAGCTGATGCGGATGTGGTCGGGGAATTCTTCCGGGCACCAGAAGGTCCAGTGCGCGTGGTCGCCGAACTCCCGGTCGTCAAGCATGCCGGACAGTTCCAGCGCCCCGTTATGGCTGCCCCGGCTTAACGGCCCTTCGGCCACCCACCCGGCAACGTCGCCGGGCCCCGCCAGCGGATTGCGGTAGAGGACGCTTGTCCCCAGGCCTGTGGCGCCCACTCAGCGGCGTCCCGCCGTCGTAATGAATTCCCCGGCACCGGATGGTTCCTGGGTTCGGGACGCGCCGTAGCCCAGGCCCGCCAGCTGGCGCGCCACCTCCGCCGCCACCAGGGTGGCACCCTGCTGCGAGAAATGCGTATCGTCGGCCAACCCGGCAGGCCAGGCCGCGTGCTCCCCCGGCGCAAAGTGGCAGAAGAGCTCCCCGGAACCCTCCCGCCCCAGCCGACCATAGAGGCGCCGGGTCCAGGCGTTCAGGTCCATCACCGGGACCCCCAGCTCCGGACCCAGTTCGCGGACCACCTCCGGATAGTCCTCAAGGCTCTCCTCAAGAACGTCCGACGCCGGCGTGTCCCGGAAGTGCCGGCGCTCCACCGATGTGCAGAGCACCGGAGCCGCGCCCACGCCACGCACCTCCCCCACCATGGTGCGCAGGTTCGCCGCGTAGCCCGTGCGGGCGGCAAGATGCAGCTTTTTCTGGTCGTTGTGGCCGAACTGGATGAGCACCGCGTCCCCGGCGCCTGCTGTGGCGAGCAGGTCCGCCCAGAGCCCCTCGTCGCGGAAGGATTCGGTATTGGCGCCGCCCTTGGCGAAGTTGTGCACAGTCCCCCACGTGTAGGTGAACCGTGCCAGGTGCGCGCCCCAGCCGCTCATCGGGAACTCGTGGGTGGGGCAGGTGGCCACGGTGGAATCTCCGGCCAGCAGGATCTTCATGATTGATCTTTCCCTAGTAGGCGCTGGCAGGATCAGCCCTTGACGGAGCCGATGAGCATGCCCTTGGCGAAGTGCTTTTGCAGGAATGGGTAGAAGATGAGAATGGGCAGGGTGGCCACCACGATCACGGCGAACTTGACGCCCTGTTCCGGCGGGATGTAGTTGGGATCAACGTTGCCGGTGCCCAGCAGGTCCGAGGCCGCCGTGACCTGCCGCAGGTACATCTGCAGGGTCCATTTGGAGTTGTCGCTCAGGTACAGCAGGGGCGACATGAAGTCGTTCCAGATGCCCACCGCGTAGAACAGCGCGAACGTGGCCAGGACCGGTTTGGACAGCGGCAGGAGGATCCGCCACAGGATCCCGATCTCCGTGGCGCCGTCCATCTTGGCCGACTCCTCGAGTTCCGCCGGGAGTTCCTGGAAGAAGTTCTTGATGATGATCAGGCTGAACGGATTGATGGCCGCCGGAAGGACCAGCGCCCAGTAGGAGTTCAGCAGGCCCAGGTCCTTGACCAGCAGGAACGTGGGAATCATGCCGCCGGAGAAGACCATGGCGAATACCACCAGGGACAGGATCACGTTCCTGCCGCGCAGGCTCTTCTTGGCCAGCGGGTATGCCATGGTCACGGTGAAGGCCAGTTGGACCAGGGTGCCCACCGCGGTGACCAGGATGGTCGTGACCAGGGCCCGGACAAACGCAGGGGTGGCGAAGATGTACTCGTAGGAACCCAGGGTGAACTGCTCCGGCCAGACGAAGAATGCCCGGCGGGTGATTTCGGCTTCGGTGGCGAACGAGCCTGCGAAGACGTAGACGAACGGCAGCAGCGTGATGATGCCGATCAGGGACAGGAAGACGTAGTTGGCGGCGTCGAAGATGCGGCCGCCGCGGGTGTTATGGATCTTCATTAGAACAGTCCGCTCTGGTTGAATCGCTTGGCCAGCCAGTTGGTGCCGAAGATCAGCACGATGCCCACCACGGATTTGAAGAGGCCCACCGCGGTGGAATAGCTGTACGCGCCCTGGGTGATGCCCACGAAGTAGACGTAAGTGTCAAACACGTCCGCCACTTCCCGGTTCAGAGCGTTGGTCATCAGGTAGATCTGTTCGAAGCCGGTGTTGAGCATCTGCCCGATGGCCAGGATCAGCATCACGATGATCGTGGAGCGGATTGCCGGCAGGGTGATGTGCCAGACCCGTCGGAACCGGCCGGCGCCATCGATGATCGCGGCCTCGTACTGGTCCTGGTCCACGGTGGAGAGGGCAGCCAGGAAGATGATGGTGCCCCAGCCGGTGTTCTTCCAGATCTCCTGGAGCACGATCAGGGGGCGGAACCAGGCCGGGTCGCTCAGGAAATCGATGTGCGTACCCATGGTGTTGTTCAGGAACTGGAACAGCGGTCCGATGTCCAGGGCGAACAGCAGGAAGCTCAGCGAGGCCACAATGGTCCAGGACAGGAAGTGCGGGATGTACACCAGCGTCTGGACCGTGCGCTTGAGGATGGACAGCCGGACTTCGTTCAGCAGGAGCGCCAGGACGATGGTCAGCGGGAAGGCCACGCCCAGGTTCAGGAAGGCCAGGATCAGGGTGTTGCCCAGCAGCCGGGGGAAGTCCGGGTTGGCGAAGAAGTCCTCGAAGTTGCGGAGCCCCACCCAGGGGCTGCCGTTCACGCCGAGGAACGGGACGTAGTCCTTGAAGGCGATGGATACCCCGTACATGGGGGCGTAGCGGAAGACCGCGAAGTACACCACGCCGGGCACCAGCAGCAGGTAGAGCCACTTGTAGTGCGCGAAGTGGACGGAGAACCTGCCCCCTTTCCGGGGAGCGGGCGGGGTCTTTCCCGCCCGCTCCCCGGCGAGGGTGTCAATGACAGGGGTGGCCATTTACTTGTTGTCCTGCCACAGCTTGTTGATCTCTTCCTTGACCTTGTCGCCGCCGCTGGTGTCCCACAGCTTGATGGCGTCCTTCAGGCCCTGCTCATCGATCTGCCCGGCAAGGTACTTGATCCGGGCATCGGCCACAATGTTGTCCAGCTGCGCGCCCTTGGCCACGTAGGTGGCCGATGCGTAGGGTGCGGCCGGGTTGTAGACGGCGCTCTTGAGGTCCTCAGCCATGACGTCAGTGCGCTTGTCGAAGACCTGCTGTTCGTAGTCGGTGGGCTGCTTGACGGGGTAGAACTGGTTCCCGGCGACGTTCATGCCCAGCTGGGCGTAGCTCTTGATGTCGGTGCTCACGGCCTTTCCTTCAGGAGTTTCCGGCTTGATGGCCGCCGCCTTGCCGTCCTGCACCGTGAAGTTCACGTTCTCGATGCCGTTGTTGAGCAACACGGCAACGTCCTTGCCGTTCATGGTGTTCAGGAACTCCAGGACCTTGTCCAGTTCGGCCTCGCTCCTCACACTCGCCTTGGGGATTGCCAGGAAGCCCGAGTAGCCGTCGGTGGGATGGGCGTGCAGCTTGCCGTCGGGGCCGACCAGGTTACCGACAAAGCCCACCTTGTTCTGGAAGTTGTTGGGGTCTGCCTGCTTGAAGAGGTTGACCAGGACGCTCACGCGGGAATCGACGTCGACAATCATGCCGCCCTTGCCGTTGAAGAACGGCTCGTTCCATTTCGTCGGATCAAAGGTGGCAAAGTCAGGGTTGATGAGCTTTTCGTCCACCATCTTCTTGATGAACCGGTCGGCCTGGAGGAACTCGTCGGTTTCGAAGCTGGGAACCAGCTTCCCGTCCCGCTCGGTCCACCGGTTTCCGGCGCCGAACCATTCCTCGATCACGTCGTAGGGGCTGTTGGTTCCCAGTGCACCCCATTTGGGGATGGTGATGCCCCAAGTGTCGTTGATGCCGTTCCCGTCCGGGTCCTGTTCGGTGAAGGCCTTTGCCACCTTGTACAGGTCCTCCACGGTCTTGGGCGGCTGCAGGCCCAGCTTGTCCAGCCAGTCCTGCCGGAACATCACGGCGGTGCGCATCGGAGAGCGTTCACGGAACAGGCCGTAGACCTTTCCGTTGACGCTGGAGTTCTTCTGGATGTCCGGGAAGGTGGTTTTGAGGTTCGGGTATTTGTCGAGCTTGTCGGTGAGGTCCCAGAACGCACCTGCCTGGGCGTTCTTGACGAACCCGGGGCTCTTGGTCTGGATCACCATGACCTGGGGGATGTCGGACCCTGCAAGAGTGATGTTGGTCTTGTCCTCATAGGAAGCATTGGGTGCCCAGTTGATCTTGACCTGCTTGCCGGTGAGCTCCTCCAGCTTCTTCTGGACCGCGCCGTCCGCTGCCGGCGGCTGGGCTTCCAGGAACGGCGCCATGATGGACACCGAGGTGAGGTCCGCGGCGGGGGCGTTTCCACCACTGCACGCCGTGAGGGACAGCGCAGTGGCAGTGACGACGGCGGCGGCCAGGGTCAGTTTCCGATGGATCATGTTTCTTCCTTTTCCACTTCATTGGGGGTTGGGTTCGCTGGACCCGCGATTGATACGTTTCATTTGCGCTTCCGCGCAGAGTACTGGAACCGCCCGGAAGCCGGACGGATTGTCAGGCGGTGGACGCTCCCTGGAGGGTGCTTCCGGCGGCAGGTCCACCGTCCGGGGCCACCGACTGGTCATTGGCCGTGAAGAAACGGTCACACAACCAGCCCGTGAGGTAGAGCCAGGCTCCGATACTGAAGAACGGAACCAGTCCCGGGAGGCAACTGCTGGCAAATACCACTGCCGCGGAGACGAAGAGCAGGATGACCGTTCCCGCCAGGTGCCGCACGGCGAACCGGGATGACATCAGCAGGTACTGCGGCAATGGCAGCTCATACCGGGCGTACATGGGGAACAGGTAGCAGACTGCGCCGGCCAGGAAGATTGCCGCGGCAAGGACTGCCGCCGCCATGGACCGGGCGAAGATTCCGCCACTTCCCGCAAAGTAGTTCCAGTTCAGGACAAGCGCCGCCGTGACGGCCATGACCGGAACCGACAGGAGGTTGGCCCTGGCGAAGTTCCGGAAGTAGGCCGAGGTGAACCCGCGCAGCAGCGGAGCGCCGTCCCCGGCGGCCCTCCTGCGGACCACAATGTGCGCGGCGGCGGTGGCGGGTCCGGCACCAAGTACGCCGGCGCCCATCAGCGTGAAGGCGATCCACAGCAGGTTCAGGCCCGCTATCCACAAGAGCGTGTCGAAAAATGCGTAGGCACGCGCACTGAAGGTTCCGGACAACATGGCACGGCTCCCTTCTGTTCTTCATGGCTTCGGGTGCGGAATATGCGCGTCCGCTCCACCCCAGTAATCGGTTTCTCGAAAATCTAGACCCGGAGTGCCGGCTGGTCAAGTGCAATTTTGAATCGTTACATAAGCCCATCGCCCAAGCTTGCTCCCCTTGCGGTGCAAGGAGGAAAGCGCTTCCCCGCAAATTCTTGAGCCACCCCATGGATGGAAATGCCCCGCAGTTGCGCGGTCGAATCAGGCAACCTGCGATGCGGATTGGGAAAGCCCTTGCCAAGTGCTCCGGAATGCGCTTTCCTAGTAGGGAGAAGAACGTGGCGTAGAACACATGCATCCCCCGATTCCATAGCGGATGCGCAGCACAGCAACTCATGACCTCAAAGGAGAGACAATGACAACGTTTACCCGACGATCGGCGCTGGCACTATTTGCCGGAACTGCCGCTGTGGGGGCGCTTTCCGCTTGCGGCACCGGCGGCGGCGCGAAGAACGCTGATGGTTCCGTAACACTGCGTGTCTCCTGGTGGGGCAACGACGTGCGTAATAGCCAGACCCAGCAGGTTATCGACGCCTTCCAGCAGGCCCATCCGAACATCAAGATCCAGGGCGAGCCCGGCGTGTGGTCGGGGTACTGGGACAAACTGGCCACCCAGACCGCCGCAAACGATGCCCCTGACGTGATCCAGATGGATCTCGCCTACATTGCCGAGTATGGCGGACGCGGCGCGCTCCTGGACCTCTCCAAGCAGAACCAGCTGGACCTGTCCGCCTTCGACCAGAACACGATCAAGGCCGGCCAGTACAACGGCAAGCTGAACGGCATCAGCACCGGCCAGAACGCGCTTGCCGTCTTCGCCAACGTCAACCTGTTCAAGAAGGCCGGCGTCGCCATCCCCGACGACTCGAAGTGGACGTGGGACGACTACCTGAAGACGGCCCAGGCTCTCGCGGCAGCCACTGGCACCTTTGGATCCTCGTATGGTTTGACGGACCAGAGCCTCAACATCTGGCTGCGCCAGCGGGGAGAGCAGCTCTACACGCAGGATGGCCAAACCGGCTTCACCGTGGACGGCGTGGCCTCCTACATGGCGTTCCAGAAGAAACTGATGGACGCCAATGCGGCGCCTCCGGCGAGCGTGGCGCAAGAGGACATCGGCGCCCCCGTCGAGCAGACCCTCGCCGCTACGAACCGGACCGGCATGTCGTTCTGGTGGACCAATCAGCTCGGCGCCCTCCAGAAGGCCACCGGCAGCGACATCAAGCTGCTGCGCGTTCCGAGCCAGGACGGCAACCCCAAGGATGACGGGCTCTTTTACAAGCCCTCGATGTATTGGTCCGCGTCGTCCCGCTCGAAGAACGCGGCCGAAGCGGCGACGTTCATCGACTTCCTCGTCAACAGCACGGACGCTGCCAAGATCATCACCACCGAGCGCGGGTTCTCGACATCCGCGAAGATCCAGGACGCCATCAAGCCCCAGCTCACCCCGACCGACAAGACCGCCCTCGACTACCTCACGGCGATCAAGCCCGAGCTCGGCGACGCGCCCGCTGTCCCGCCGACGGGGTCGAGCAAGGCCGCCGACGCCCTGGGCCGCCACGCCACCGATGTCCTGTTCGGGCGCGCCAGCGCCCAGGATGCAGCCGCTGCATTCAAGTCCGAAGCGGACAACATGATCAAGAGTGCCAAGAAATGAGCGTCCTCACCGAGCTGGGCAGCCTCGGCAAGAAATCCCGAGGCGGACGTGACAACGTCAAGCGGACCTTCAAGGACAACCGCGCCGCCATGGTGTTCCTAGCCCCTTGGATCGTGGGCCTTGTCGCCATCACCATCGGGCCGATGCTGATCTCCCTGTACCTCTCGTTCACGGACTACAACCTGATCCAGGACCCGAACTTCATCGGCGGCGACAACTTCACCCGCATGATGCAGGACGACCGGTTCTGGAACTCCCTGCGGGTCACGCTGACATACGTGATAGTCGGCGTCCCGCTGCAGCTCGGCCTGGCACTGGCCGTGGCCATGGCCCTGGACAAAGGCATCAAGGGCCTGCCGTTCTACCGCTCGGTGTTCTACCTGCCGTCCCTCCTGGGCTCTTCGGTGGCGGTTGCAATCCTCTGGAAGCAGATGTTCGGAACCTCCGGCCTGGTCAACCAGCTCCTGGCCATGGTCGGCATTACCGGCCCTGGCTGGATCTCGGACCCCAGCACCGCCCTGGGCAGCATCATCCTGCTGCACGTCTGGACCTTCGGCTCGCCCATGATCATCTTCCTGGCCGGGCTGCGGCAGATTCCCACCATGTACTACGAAGCCGCAGCCGTGGACGGTGCCGGACGGACCACCCGCTTCCTGAAGATCACCCTGCCCCTGCTCAGCCCGATCATTTTCTTCAACCTCGTGCTGCAGATCATCGGCGCATTCCAGTCCTTTACGCAGGCGTTCATCGTCTCCGGCGGTACCGGCGGCCCGTCCGACTCAACCATGTTCTTCACCCTGTACCTCTACCAGCGAGGCTTCGGCCAGTTCGACATGGGCTACGCCTCGGCGATGGCCTGGGTCCTGCTTGTCATCGTCGGCGCCTTCACCGCCGTCAACTTCTACGCATCGAAATTCTGGGTGTTCTATGACGACTGAATCAGCCCCGCGCGTCACCACCGACGCCCCCCTGTCCACCCCGGGCCCCGCAAACGGCCGCCGGGAGCCCAACACTCCGGCCGGCAATCCGCCCCGCCCCAAGCACCGGGCCAAGAGCGTCCTGAAACACGCGGTCCTGATCGCCACGGCAATCATCATGATCTACCCGCTGCTGTGGATGGTCGTGTCCTCGTTCCGCCCCAGCGAGGACGTCTTCCGGGCCCCGGGCCTGTGGCTCACCGAGGTCCACGCGGAGAACTACGCCACCGGCTGGAACGCCCTGACCTCACCGTTCAGCACCTACCTGATCAATTCGGCCCTCGTGGTCCTGGGCGCCGTGATCGGCAACCTCGTCTCCTGCTCGATGGCCGCGTACGCCTTCGCCCGGCTGGACTTCCGTGGCAAAAAATGGATGTTCGGTGCCATGCTCGTCACGATCATGCTCCCCATCCACGTGGTGATCGTCCCGCAGTACATCCTGTTCTCCCAGATCGGTTGGGTAAACACCTTCGCGCCCCTGATCGTCCCGAAGTTCCTCGCCACCGACGCGTTCTTCACCTTCCTCATGGTCCAGTTCATCCGCGGCATCCCCCGCGAACTCGATGAAGCGGCCAGGATCGACGGCGCAGGCCACCCCCGCATCTTCCTGCAGGTCATCCTCCCCCTGATGACCCCCGCCCTGGCCACCACCACCATCTTCACGTTCATCTGGACCTGGTCCGACTTCTTCAGCCAACTCATCTACCTCACCTCCCCTGACGTGTTCACCGTCCCCGTCGCGCTACGCAGCTTCGTCGACGCACAATCCAGCACCGACTGGGGTTCCATGTTCGCGATGTCCGTCGTAACCCTGCTGCCCGTCTTCATCGCCTTCCTCGTCGGCCAGAAATTCCTGGTCAAAGGCATCGCCACCACCGGCATCAAATAAGCACTGGCCGGGGTGCGTGGCCAAACAAGCACCCCGGCCTTTGCCTGCCCGCTGCACGTCCCGGCGGGCCCCTATTTTGAAGCGCGCCAGCCACAGACGACGGCGCCCCAGACCTGATTGCCCTGCTGGGCCGAATGGAGAACCATGGCAACGCCTGCCGGCGCGGCACTTCCAACAACACTTGAACGGGAATCTGGGGACCGCAGGACCGGCCGGCCCCAACAGGGAAATGCGCCGGCGCGCGTGGCGCTGGTCGGCGTGCACGGCTTCGGTGCCCAGCACCTGCTGAACCTTGAACGGCTCGCCACGGCAGGCGCCGTCGAACTCGTTGCCGCAGCAGATCCCAATCCGCCCGCACCGGGGTCCCTGCCGGCGTCGTCCATGGTCTTCCCGGGGTTGCCCGAGCTCCTGGCCCATACCCCGGACCTGGATGCCATCATTGTGGCCACCCCCATCCAGACCCATGCACCGCTGGGACTTGCAGCGCTGGCCACCCACGCGGACCTCTACCTGGAGAAGCCGCCCGTGGCATCCCTGGCCGACTTCACGCGCCTTGCAGAGGCGGCATCGGCGTCAGGCCGCAGCGTGCAGATCGGGTTCCAAAGCCTTGGTTCGCACGCCCTGGCGGCGATCGTAGACCTCCTGGCGGCCGGTACAATCGGCACGCTCCAGGGCATCTCCACGACCGGGCGCTGGGTCCGGGACAAGGCCTACTACAAACGGTCACGCTGGGCCGGAAAGCGCACCATCGACGGCGTGGACGTCGTGGACGGCGTGGCAACCAACCCGCTGGCGCACGCCGTCGCAACAGCCCTCCGGATCGCCGGTGCACGCACCACCTCCGATCTCGCCTCCGTGGAAACCGAGCTCTACCGCGCCAACGGCATCGAATCCGACGACACATCCGTCATCAGGATCCGCACCACCGCAGGCCTGCCCATCACCTGCGCCCTGACGCTGTGCGCCGCCGGGTCCGTTGAACCCTGCGTGACCCTCCAGGGAACCGCGGGAACAGCGGTGTTCCACTACACCGAAGACCGCCTCACCGTTTCAACGGAAGCCGGCACCACGGAAGAGACCTTCTGCCGGGACGACCTTACGGAAAACCTCCTGGCCCACCGCAGCAACGGCACGCCGTTGATCAGTCCGCTCCTGGACAGCGGCGCCTTCATGCTGGTCCTGGAGGCCATCCGCACCGCACCGGCGCCCGCACTGATCGCCGCGGAACACGTCCGCTGGGAAGGCGAAGGCGACGCCGCGCATGCAGTGGTCGCGGGGATCGAGGCGGCCCTTGAACAGGCCGGCCGGCAGCACGCCACGTTCAGCGAACTTGGACTTCCCTGGGCGCACTCGGCTCCTGTGGCCTTCACGGTTCCCGCGGCCCCATGAACGATGAATCCAGTTCCGGCCAACTCCTGGCCGTCCACCTCCTGACGGACGGGCTCGAAGAATGCCTCACGGCCTCCGGCCACCCGACCTTCGGCTGGGACCTGGCCCAGGCCGGGGACCACGACCCCGGGCGGGCCCGGCAGGCCGCCTATGAAATAGCGCTGGAGGACGGCTCCGGGGCCAAGGCCTGGAGCTCCGGCTGGGTTGCGGACAACAAGCACCGGCATATCCCCTACACCGGTCCCGGGCTGGAAACCGATGCGGATTATGCCTGGCGCGTCCGGGTCCGGGACGCCACCGGAGCCGCCGGCGAATGGTCGGCTGCCAGCCCATTCAGCACGGGCCTGGATGACGCCTCCTGGCAGGCGGAATGGATCCGCCGTACTCCCGGCGGCCGGGCACCGCTCGAGATTCTGGACGGCGCGCTCCGCGTGGCCGGATCGCCTTTCCTCCCCCTCCCCTGCCCGCCAGTGCGCAACTTCACGCTGGAAGCCCGGCTCCGGCCCGTGATGGGCTGGGCGGGCATGATCCTGCGTAGCGGCGGACCAGGGACCGGTGTGCTCCTCGAACTGGACCAGGCCGGCACCGTGGTGCTGCGGCGGACTCCCGCATGGGAGATTCCCGCCGCAGCCACTCCGCCCACCACAGTGCTGGCAAGTGCGGATGCGGGGATCCAGCCGGGGCCGGATGGGGGCTGGCTGGACGTGGCCGTGGCGGACGACGGCAACCGCATCACGGTGTGCGTGAACGGCGCCGAGCTGATGGCGGTGCAGGAGCCGGCCGGGCTGGAGGGGCGCCTGGCCCTGCACCAAGGCCCGCGCAGCCAGGCTGAGTACGCGTCCCTCCGGGTTGTCGCCGGGGGCTCGCCGCTGATGGATCAAAAGTTCGACGGCGGCGCGGAGGCCGGGTGCGACAGCCTGGCCGCCTGGACCCGGACCACTGCCTTCCGCCAGCCTGACGAATGGACGTTGTTCCGCACCACCATTGAGCTCACCGGCGAGGTCGAACGGGCGCGCCTGTACCTGGCAGCCAACCATCACGCACAAGTGTCGATCGCAGGGGTCCACAGCCTCAGCGTGACGTCCTTCGGTTACCCCGGGGAAGGCTACTACGACGCCGCGGACGTCACCGTCGTGCTGGCCGCACAGCCGCAAGGGACGGCGGTCCCGGTGACAGCCCTGCTGCACTGGTACGGCCCGGGCCAGGGCAGGGCCGCGGGACTTCCGGGCCTCCTGGCCCGGCTCAGCGTGCAATACACGGACGGGCGCCGCGAGGTGTTCGGTTCGGGTCCCGGTTGGTCCGCAGGTGAGGCGCCGTACCGGCAGTCGGGGTACCGGAACGACGAGGGCGACCCCGTGGAACACCTGGACGGGGAGGCCGCTGCGTCCCTCAACCCTGCCGACCACCTGCCCGCCGCCATCCTGTGCGGCCACCACCCGTCGTCGGACTTTCCCCGCCTCCACCCGCGCCGCACGTCCCTGGCTGAGGAGTTCGTGGCTCCGCGCGAATTCCTGGCGGCCGGCGACGGCACCCTGGTTGCGGACTTCGGCCAGGTCCTGCCCGGGCGCCCGATGGTCGACTTCCTGGACGGCGTCCCCGGCCGCACCGTGATGCTGCGGGCCGGCTACGTCCTCCGCCCGGACGGCCGGGTGGACGCCGGAAAGACGGCCAGCCAAAACACTGACATGTCCTTCCCCTATACCCAGGCGGCAGGGCCCCAGCAGTTCCGCGCCACCGTGCACCTGGGCTTCCGTTACCTGGAGCTTCCCGGCGTTGATGCTGCTGAGGTGTCCAGGGTCGGTGCTGTGGTGGTCCGCGGACGCCATCCCGGCGAGGGCAGCTTCTCCAGCTCGGACCCGACCCTGGACGCCGTCTTCCGGCTGCTGCGGGATTCGGCGCTGTACGGGGTGCAGGAGCAGTTCGTGGACACACCAACGCGGGAAAAAGGCCAGTTCCTGGCTGACGCCGCGAACATTTCCTACGCCACCATGGCCCTGTTCGGCGAGCATGCCTACACGGCGCAGGCGCTGCGGGAGTTCGGCTGGTCTGCGCGCCGTTACTGGACCGATGGGGAGGACAAAGGGCGCTACAACGCCGTCTACCCCAATGGGGACGGCAAGCGCGACATTCCCGATTTCTCCCTGATGGTCCCGGAGTGGGCCGAGGAGTACCACCGCCGCACCGGGGACCTCGCGCTCATCCGCGAGCTGCTGCCGCACCTTTGCGATACGGCGGACTATGCGCTGCGGTACATTCCCGGGGAAGGCCCGACGGCGGGGCTGGTCACCAGGCTGGGCGGCGGCTCCGGCCCTTACCTGCACGGCATTGTCGACTGGCCCGCGCCTGGCCGGTTCGGGTACGACATGGAGTGTGCGGCCAAAACCACAGTCAACGCCCAGGCGTACTCGGCACTGATGTCAACGGCACGGCTCTGCGGCGCAGTTGGTGACGCGGATGCAGCAGCCCGCTATGCGGCGTCGGCCCGGACCCTGGCCGGTGCCATCCGGTCACGCCTGCGGGTTGACGGGGTGATGATCGACGGCCTCCACGGGGACGGGACACCCAGTTCCCACGCGTCGCAGCACGCCACCTCCTTCCCGCTGTCCCTGGGCATCACCGATCCGGCCGACGCCCAAGAGGATGCCGTCCGGATCGCGGCCATGGGGATGCGGCAGGGGCCGATGACCGTGCACCGGCTGGTCCGCGCTTTGCTGGGCCAGGGCATGACCGACGCGGTCCTGGACCTGCTGACCAACAGCGGCCAGCCAGGCTGGGCCCGGCTCCTGGAACGCGGCGCCACATTCACCTGGGAGGCCTGGGACCTGGTGGACGGCACCGACTACAGCCAGTCCCACGCCTGGTCCGCATCGGTAATCCAGGAGATTCTCGAACACCTGCTGGGCGTCCGGAACGTGACGCCCGGCGAAGTCCTGATTGAGCCGCCGCTGTGCTGCCTGGACCACGCCCGGGGCCGTGTGCCCGCCGGGAACGGCTGGGCGGACGTCAGCTGGCGCCGGCACGGTCCCCTCGTGGAGGTGGAGTGCAGCGTGCCGCCGGGAGTGCTGGCTACAGTCCGGCTGCCGGCAGGTCCCTACGAGGTCAAGGGGCCGACGCCGGATGGGCCGGCCCCCAGGTCGCTTCCGGAAGGTGCAGCCAGTACTGCCGGGACCACCAGGGAATTCCGGGTCCACACTGGAACGTGGACCTTCGCGCCGGAGTGAAGAAGCCAGATGAACACACGAGGAGCCCCAAATATGCAGGAAACCAGCGGCCCGTCCCCTGTCTGGAGCAGGGTGCAGGGCCTCGCCTTCGGAGGCGACTACAACCCGGAACAGTGGCCCCGCAGCGTGCGGGCGGAGGATCTGGAACTGATGCAGGAGGCTGGGGTGAATTTCCTCAGCGTGGGCATTTTTTCCTGGGCCCTGCTGGAGCCGGCCGAGGGTCGGTACGATTTCGGCTGGCTGGACGAGGTCATGGACAACCTCGCGGGCATCGGGGTGAAGGTGGCGCTGGCCACCGCCACCGCCGCTCCCCCGGCCTGGCTGGTCCGCAAGCACCCGGAAATCCTGCCGGTCACGGCTGACGGGACCGTGCTGGGGCCGGGCTCGCGGCGGCACTATACGCCGTCGTCGGCCGTGTACCGCCGCTACGCCACCGGCATTACCCGCGTGATCGCCGAACGCTACAAGGACCACCCGGCCCTGGCCCTGTGGCACGTGGACAACGAACTCGGCTGCCACATCTCCGAGTTCTACGGGGATGAGGACGCGGCCGCCTTCCGCGCCTGGCTGGAGCGCCGGTACGGGACCGTCGATGCGCTCAACGCCTCCTGGGGCACGGCGTTCTGGTCCCAGAACTACGGTTCCTTTGACGAAATCCTGCCGCCGTCCGTCGCCCCGTCCACGCTCAACCCGGGCCAGCAGCTGGACTTCCAACGGTTCAACTCCTGGGCCCTGATGGACTACTACCGGGACCTCGTGGCTGTGCTGCGCGAAGTGACCCCGGACATCCCCTGCACCACCAACCTGATGGCCTCCAGCGCCACCAAGTCCATGGACTACTTCGCGTGGGCCAACGATCTGGACGTCATCGCCAACGACCACTACCTCGTGGCCGCCGACCCTGAACGGCAGGTGGAACTCGCGTTCAGCGCGGACCTTACCCGGGGCATTGCGGGCGGTGACCCATGGATCCTGATGGAACATTCGACGTCGGCCGTGAACTGGCAGCCGCGCAACCAGCCCAAGCTGCCCGGCGAGATGCTGCGCAATTCCCTGGCGCACGTGGCGCGCGGGGCGGACGCCGTGATGTTCTTCCAGTGGCGCCAGAGCTTTGCCGGCTCGGAAAAGTTCCATTCCGCGATGGTGCCGCACGGCGGCCGGGACACGCGGGTGTGGCGCGAGGTTGTGGAGCTGGGCGCCGCGCTGAGACGGCTGGAACCCGTCCGCGGTTCGCGGGTTCAATCCCGGGCCGCCATTGTTTTCGACTATGAGGCGTGGTGGGCCAGCGAGATTGATTCGAAGCCCAGTATCGACGTGAAGTATTTGGACCTGCTGCGGGCGTTCCACCGTGCCCTGTTCCTCCGCGGAATTTCCGTGGACGTGGTGCACCCGTCCGCGTCGCTGGAGGGGTATGACCTGGTGCTGGTGTGCACGCTGTACGCCGTGTCCGATGACTCCGCCGCCAACATCGCTGCGGCCGCCGCAGCCGGGGCCACGGTGCTGGTGAGCTATTTCAGCGGGATTGTGGATATGCAGGACCACGTGCGGCTGGGCGGCTATCCGGGTGCGTTCCGCGAGCTGTTGGGCGTGCGTGTGGAAGAGTTCCACCCGTTGCTCGACGGGTCCCAGCTGAAACTCAGCGACGGGACGGTCTCGTCGGTGTGGAGCGAGCATGTGCATCTGGCCGGCGCCGAGGCGGTACAGACCTTTACGGAGTATCCGCTGGACGGCGTACCTTCCCTCACCCGGCGGCCCGTGGGTTCCGGGGCGGCCTGGTACCTTGCCACGTTCCCGGACCCGGACGGGATCGATGCCCTCTTGGACAGGCTGCTCGCCGAATCCGGGGTTGCCGCTGTTGCCGAGGCCGATGCGGGGGTGGAGCTTGTCCGCCGTCTTTCCGAGGACGGGAAGGGCTTCCTGTTCGCGATCAACCACACGCGCTCGGATGCCTCGGTTACTGCCACCGGCACCGACCTGCTTACGGGTGAGCCCTTTGGCGGCGCGGTTCCGGCCGGCGGTGTTGCGGTAGTCGCCGAGGGCTAGGCACACGCGTCCTGGAACACCCGACGGCGGCACTCGGCTTAGGGTGCCGCCGTTGTGGCTGGATCGTTGTTGGCCGGTAGCTGTTTCTGTTTTAGAGGCTGCTGCGCCTCTTTCGGATGATTGGCGGTTTCTAACCGGCGTCGCAGCAGTTCTTCCGCGAAAATCACCAGGCTGGTTTAGGGGGTAGGAATTATAGGATCGAGACGTGACTCGCACGGACCGGCTCTACGCACTCGTTGAGGAGCTGCGAGCTGTGGCGCCGCGCCCTAGGAGTGCCCGGTGGCTTGCCGAGAAATTTGGTGTCAGTGCGCGCACCATTGAGCGGGACTTGTCGGCGCTCCAACAGAGTGGCGTCCCTATTTGGGCAGAACCTGGACGTTCCGGTGGCTACTGTCTTGATAGGGCGCACACCCTGGCGCCGCTCGGGTTCACCGTTGACGAAGCTCTCGCCGTGACAATCGCGCTTGGGATGCTGGCGACGTCTCCGTTCGGAGACGCGGCCAGTTCTGCGCTCCGGAAAGTCGCTGCCGTCATGGACGATCGACATGTTAGAGAGACTGCGGAACTTGCTATGCGCATCCATCTCCTTGACGAGGGCCCCACGGCAGTGGTGCCTGACGAATTCGCAAAGGCACTCCGATCCGGGCAGGTCCTTCGCATCGCCTACGTCGACAGGAACACCATCATGACTTCGCGGGAAGTCGAACCTATGGGCTACATCGGCAAGGGCCGCGACTGGTATCTGGTCGCCTGGTGCCGTCTCCGGGAAGGCGTTCGTGCGTTCCGTGGCGATCGCATCAGCATGGCTGAACCGACCGGCGAAAAGCCGCCGCAGCGCCCACTGCATCCCGAGGACCTCGGCATAGTCCATGGGGTTCTCCGCGAGGTCAACCCAAACGGAGAAGTCGCTAAACACCGACACTACGGTGTCGGGACATCAATTTAGGCTGGACGGGTCGAGGCAAGACCCCTACATACTGGAGCACCTATGGACTTCGCATCAATCCGCATCATCACCCACGACGTAGAGCGGCTCACCCGTTTCTATGAGACAGTCACGGGCGCGACCGCTCTGCGGCCGGCTCCCGTGTTCGCAGAGATCCGTAGCGGGACATGCGTTATCGCGATCGGGAGCACAGAGACCGTGAGCATGCTTGGTGACCAGGCTCCCAGGTCCGGTAGCAATGACAGTCTCATCATCGAATTCCTCGTGCCGGACGTGGACGCCGATTTTGCTCGACTCCAAGCTGCGCTGGAAAATATCGTGCTCGAACCGACCACCATGCCGTGGGGAAACAGGTCGACGCTTTTCCGCGATCCTGATGGAAACCTTGTCAACCTGTTCTCACGCCCCGCCAGCTGAGCTCAATCACCTCTTCGGCCCCGGAAGGTTGAGTCTGCAGCGCAATCACAGCGCGCGCCCGCTCGGGGATCGCTCTGCGATGCAGTCCCTGACAGCCAAGCTGTCCCGGCGGGATACGAATGCAGTCGCCGTTTGGGCTACTCAGATTCGAAAAAGACAGTCTCAGTAGTTGGGTAAAGGATCCGGCACAGGGACATCGAGGACTAGTCTCACTTCATGAGGCGTAGGTGGGCATTCCTCCTGGCAGGCGGCATCATTGCCGCAGTGCTGATGGTCATCACTGTAATCGCCGGCATGTCCCGGGATCCCAGAGTGTGCCCAGCCGTTGGTTATGCCTACACAGGTCCCGTGGAGTTGCTCTTCTCAACTCCACCGGAATCCGTGGCAGCGTGTTTTGGGGAAGGGTGCATGCCTCAAGCGGTTGAACCTGATGACGAGCGGAAGTGGTTGGTACCTCAATCTGCGCCTTACCGAACCCAGCCGGTCAGCGTCAGCTCAATCCATGTTGAAGCGACTTCTGCGCTCGGCGGCCGAACAGTCCTTAACTTGCCAGTGGAAACGGAATCTACTGGAGAGCATCCATTCGGTGTCGGATGCGGGGGCCCATTCAGGTTCAAGCCCGTGCCGGTCAGCTTTAACTGAAGACCCGCGGGCAAGTGTCCTGGTTCGCAACAGTGTGGCGTCCGGTAGGGGATCCTCTTACGGGACAGTCACCGGGGCCAGCGTCCATGCCGAACTCAAGAATCCTGTCCGCCGCCGAGTGGAGTACCCATCAATCAACCACTTTCAGCAGTGACGGGGATGGTTAGAAGCCGCCTTTTCCACATAGGACGCAAAGACCAATGGAATTGTCGGAGGGTGCTGGAAGACTCTGGCTATGGAAGCGGTTATGGGGGCGGCAACAGTACTGGAGGCGAAGCCTCCGGTACCTTCCATCGCGGATGTCCTGGCGCTGCTTGCCCGGGTCCCGCTTCCTGCTGATGCTGCGGGCATGATTGACCAGATTCGCGGCCTCGAAGACCTGAAATCACTCGCCTGTGCCCGGCAGGCCGATACAACTGTGGCCTTTGATCTATCGCAGCGGCGGGAACAGGCCGACGCCGGGGTCCCGGCCGTCGAGCAGGGTGCCGGGGTCGCGGCGCAGATCGCGCTGGCGCGGCGGGAGTCCCCGGCAAAAGGTTCCCGGCTGCTGGGCCTGGCCAAAGCCCTGACCGGAATGCCGCACACCTTCGCCGCGTTCCGGACCGGGTTGTTGAACGAGTGGCGGGTAACACTGATCGTGAAGGAAACCATCTGCCTGACCCCCGAGGACCGGGCCGGAGTTGATGAGGAACTCGCCCCTGATACCGGCACCCTGAACGGCACGGGAGACAAAGCCATCATCGCCGCCGTCCGGGCCGCGGCGTACCGAAGGGACCCCGCCTCCGTGGCGAAGCGGGCAGCCCGGGCTGTCACGGAACGGGGTGTGAGCCTGCGCCCGGCCCCTGACACTATGACCTACCTGACCGCGCTGCTCCCCGCCGCCCAGGGCGTCGCCGCCTACGCAGCCCTGGTTCGGGACGCCGACACTACCCGGACTGCCGGGGACGACCGGTCGCGGGGGCAGGTCATGGCCGACACCCTCGTCGAACGCCTCACCGGTACCCCCGGCGGCATGAGCGGGGTGGAGATCCAGCTCGTCATGACCGACCGCACCCTCTTCCAGGCCGATGCAGAACCAGCACGGCTCCCCGGCTACGAGACCATCCCCGCCGAACGGGCACGGACCATCGCCCTCACCGGAGGATCCACAATGGCCGCGGCGCCGGCGGCCGGGCACGCGGGTGCGGACGAACTACAGCTGTGGGTCCGCCGGCTCTACACCGCCCCCGGCAGCGGCGAACTCGTGGCGATGGACTCCAAAGCCCGGCTCTTCCCGGCCGGACTGAAACGGCTCCTCCAGGTCCGGGATGACACCTGCCGGACCCCGTACTGCGACGCCCCCATCAGGCACCACGACCACATCACCTCCTGGCACAACGGCGGACCCACCACGAGCAGCAACGGCCAAGGCCTCTGCGAAGCCTGCAACCACACCAAGGAAACACCAGGCTGGACCGCCAAAACCATCCCCGGCCCACGCCACACCGTCGCAACCACCACCCCCACCGGCCACACCTGCCACTCCACAGCCCCACCGCTCCCCGGCACCGCACTTCCGACCGCCGACGTGCCGTCCGCCAACGTGCCGCAGCGGGGCCGCGAGGAATGCCCGCCGCTTCGGGGCGAGTACGGACTGGAGCCCGGTAAGCGGTTGAAGGGCCCCGCCGTCCACGTACTGGGAAGGGTGGCAGCACCACGGGCCCACGGACCGGGGGATGGTCGGCAGCGGTCGCGGCCCAGGGAGAGCAGCGTCCCATAGGGAACCAACGTCAGGCAGCTGCGCTTGGCTCGAACTGCTCTGCCCTTAAACAGCTCCGCCCCGGGGGAACCGCTAGTCCCCCCGGGGCAGAACCGGGTTGGCATATTTGCGCACTGCCTAACCGCGGATGGCTGTCTTCATTTCGTCTGTTGCCTTCTTGCCGGCCTCATCCGGGGACAAGCGTTCAAAGAGGACCTCTGAGGTGTACCGCTTGATGATCTCCTGGATGGCACCGGCACCCTTCGGCGGCGGGGCCGGAGCCTCGCCCAGTTCATCCTTGATCTCGTCAATGAACTTGACCACTTTGGTATCGGCCGGGGTCAGCTTGGGAGCGATAGCCGCACGGACATCCGAATTGGGATACACGCCGCGGTCCGCCAAGAGTGCCTCGCCGGCTTTCACATTGTTGGTGAGGAAATTGATGAACTTTGCCGCCTCCTGCGGGTGTTTGGTGCGTGAAGAGGCAGACCAAAACTGCGAGGCCTTGTACCAAAGCTGGGCCTCATCGGCGGCACCGGCTTTGGAGGGGAAGCGCAGGATCTTCAGGTCGCCGCCGGATGCCTTCTCCAGCGCGGGCGCTTGGTTGGACCACCAGAAGGCCATCGCGTTCTTTCCGGTTGCCAGGCCGCTCTGGTCCAGCGGCGCGGCATCAGCCTCCACCACTTCGGCAGCAGGGGGCACGGCCTTGTTTTGGCTCAACTGCTTCAGGAAGGCCCACCAGCCGGCGATGTCACCCGGTTCGAAGCCCAGCTTGCCGTCTGAGGTGTACAGGGACTTACCGTTCTGTCGGAGCCACACACCGAGGGATGCCTCGTCGGTTCCGTAGGCGGCCGAACCGTACGTACCCTTCGGGGACTTGGCAGTAATGTCCGCCGCGATGCGCCCAAAATCCTCCCAGGTCCACGTGGAGTCATCGGGCAGTGGTACGCCGGCTGCCTGGAAGACCGCGGGGTTGGCCAGGATGGTGGCCGCGTTGATACCGGCAGCAATGCCAGTTAATCCTTTGTCGCTCTTGCCGGCATTCAGCGCTGCCTGGTCAAGCTTTGAGGTGTCAATGCCGTACTTGGAGAGGTCGAGGAGCGCGCCGCGGCTTGAGTATTCGGTGATGTACTTTTCGTCCATCTGGATGACGTCGGGAGCATCGTTGGCCGCCGTCTGGGTGGCGAGCTTGTCCCAGTAGCCACTCCAGTCACCGAACTCCGGCTTTACCGTGATGTTGGGATTTTCGGCCTCGAACGCTGCGATGGCCGCCTGGGTCAGCTGCGCGCGTTTGTCACCACCCCACCAAGTGAAGCGGATTTCCACTTTGCCGTCCGCGCTTTTCGGTGCTGCTCCGCCGCCACAGGCGCTGAGGGCCAGGACGGCAGCCGTCGCGGCAGCAACCGCGGCCGCCCATCGGACACGGCCCTTTCTGGAGCGGCTGGGGGCGCCGGGTGCAGATGCTTCTGGGGGCTGATGTGCAGGCGGCGCAGGACGGGGTGAACGTGGCACTGTGTACTCCGATCATCGTTGATCTGTTGGGGATGGCTGCTGAATGTGAGGGAGAGTGTGAAAGCGCTTTCCGGAACTGATGTTACAAGCTTTAAACTTGTAGAACAAGGTGCTCCACCGGAAAATTGGAAGCGACAGCGTCCCGGCCGCCAAGCGCGTTCAGTCCCAGGCCCGTAGGGGCCCGTGCAACCTGGAACGGCCACCGGTTGACGCGCCAACAACCCTTTGTTAAGTTGGCAGAAACCGTTTTCTTGGAATCTACGCCAGCCGTGGAAACGGCCAGGGCCACTGGTCCCACCCAATACGCGATCCGAGGAAGGAGCCGGCCACAATGAGCCCACCACCACGGCCCAGTGCCATCGCCGGCTACGAGGACTGGCCTGCCTACGTGCGCAGCAACCCCCGGCACCGGACGTCGTCGGGAGCGGCGCAGGAACTATCGGACGCCCTGGGTGTGCCGGGTTCGGTGGCACCGCCGGAAGTGACGGTGCAGTGGGACCAAACGGACGACGGCGCCACCACCTCCCAGCTCAGCTGGCAGTTGGGCTTTGGGCCGCGCACCACGGGTTGGCTTGTGCGGCCTGCCGGGATCCAGGATCCCCTGCCGGGCGTCCTGGCACTGCACTGCCACGGCGGCAACAAGTTCGGCGGCGCGGACCGGCTGGTGGAGCTCCCCGATAACCACCCGTCAGCCGCATCCGCCCGTGCCGGGCACTACGATGGCCGCGCCCTGGCTACTGACATCGCCCGACAAGGCTTTGTTGTCCTGGCCCACGACACCTTCGCCTGGGGCAGCCGCCGCTTCGACCTCTCCGCAGCTCCGTGGCGTACTGCAGCGGCAGTCGAGGCGCAGCACGCACAATGGCGGGAGGACGGCGTCGTTCCTTCCGCTGCGGACGAATACAACGTGGCCGCGGGCTTCCACGAGGACACGGTTGCCAAAACTGCAGGACTGCTGGGCACCAGCCTGGCAGGCATGGTGGCCCATGACGACCTCGCCGCCCTGGAAGTCCTGGCCGCCCAGCCAGGCGTGGTCCAGGACCGGCTGGGCTGCATCGGATTCTCCGGCGGAGGGGGCCGCTCGCTCACCCTGGCGGCCCTGAGCCCCCGGATCAAGGCCTCCGTGGTGGCATGCATGATGACCACTTTCGAATCCCTCCTCCCCGCCTACCTGGACGCACACTCGTGGCTGCTTCAGACTCCCGGCCTCTGGAAGCTGGGCGACTGGCCGGAGCTGACCGGCAGGTCGGCGGCCGCCCGGTTCCTGGTGCAATACGCCCTGGCCGATCAACTCTTTCCGGAGGACGGTATGCGCCAGGCGCACCAACTGCTGGAATCAATCCATGCCGGCACCGACAGGTACACGGGCAGCTTGTGGCCCGGGGGCCACGTATTCACTGCTGCCATGCAGGACGAAGCCCTCGCTTTCCTGGCGCAGGCCTTGGCCCTGCGGCCCATTCACAACACTCCCCAAGGACCCCGATGACCACACAGCATTCCGCCGCCATCCCGCGGGTGGCCCTGGTAGGCGTACACGGCTTCGGCGAGCGCCATCTCGCCAACCTTGCGCGGCTTGAAAAAGCCGGCGCCCTTGAACTGGTAGCTGTGGCCGATCCAAACCCGCCGCACCCGGGCACCCTCGCCGGGTCGGTCGCCGTGTTCCCCGATCTTGCCGCGCTGCTGGCCGCCCAGCCGGGGGCCGACGTCGTCATTATTGCCACCCCCATCCAGACGCATGCCCCGCTGGCGGCCGCGGCACTGGAAGCCAGAATGGATGTCTACGTCGAAAAGCCTCCCGTAGCGTCGCTGGCCCAGTTTGAGCAGGTTGTTGCTGCCGCGAAAGGCAGCGGCCGCCTGGTCCAGGTGGGCTTCCAGAGCCTGGGCTCCCACGCCTTGCCGGCCATCAGGGAGATGGTGGACGCAGGGAACATCGGTACCGTCCTGGGCATCAGTGCCAGCGGACAGTGGCTGCGGACCAAGGCCTATTTTAAGCGGTCGCGCTGGGCCGGGAAACGCAGCCTGGACGGCACCGACGTGGTGGATGGCGTGGCAACCAATGCGCTGGCCCACGCCGTTGCCACCGGGCTGCATCTGGCCGGCGCGCACTCTGCTGCCGACGTCACTTCCGTGGAAACTGACCTGTACCGGGCCAACAGCACCGAAAGCGATGACACCTCCATCATCCGGGTCCGCACCGCGCAGGGAACCACGCTGCTGTGTGCCCTGACGCTCTGCGCGCCTGAACAGCTCGACCCCACCGTGACCGTGCACGGGACGCTGGGCGACATCACCCTCTCCTACACGAAAGACGAGGTGGTCATCACCTCCCCGGACGGCGAGCGCCGCGAGTCGTACGGGCGGACCGACCTGCTGGAGAACCTGCTCGCCGCCCGCGCCACCGGTGAGCCGCTGCTGTGCGGGTTGGAGGACACCGGTGCGTTCACCACCGTGCTGGAGGCCATCCGCACCTCCCCCGCACCGGCCCCGATAGGCGCGGAACACCTGTCCTGGGACGGCGAGGGCGACGACGCCCACCCCGTGGTTCGCGGCATCCCAGACCTGATCCAGCGCGCTGTCAAGGCACAATCCACCTTCGCCGAACTCGGCGTCCCCTGGGCCCGGCACCTTCCGCCCGTCCATACGCTGAGCGTGGACGGCAGCCCCGTAGCCGAGTACCAGGACGGCAGCCACATCCGGGCAGTCTCCTCCCCGCGTCCCTACCTGCATCCGGTCCGCACCCTGGGCGGCACGGTGGTCACGGACCACCAGCCACTGGACCATGTGTGGCACCTGGGCGCCGGGGTGGCCCTGCAGGATGTGGACGGCGTGAACTTCTGGGGCGGACGCACCTACACCCGTGACGCCGGGCAATACGTATGGCGCCCGGACCACGGCAGCATCAGCGCCACGGCCGTACAGCAGACCGATGCCGCCGGCGGACACGGGGGAACCCTGCAGGAGACCTTGAGCTGGAAGGGCCCGGACGGCGCCCCCATCCTCGTGGAGGAACGCACCTGGGCGTGGTCCGGCGTCGCGCCCGCCATCTGGCGCCTGTCCCTGGACTTCGCTCTCTCCCCCGCCGGAAACAAGCCGGTCAGCCTTGGCAGCCCCGGCTCCAACGGCCGGTTCGAAGGCGGATATGGCGGATTCTTCTGGCGCCTGCCCGCCTGCGAAGGGGCCACGGTCTGGACGCCGGCGGGAAGCGGCGAGTCGGCAACGCATGGCAGCGTCACGCGTTGGCTCGCCTGGGCGGGAACATTCGACGGCGGCCCGGCCACCTTGGTGTTCGCCGCCCCCGACCATGCTGCGGACCCGTGGTTCGTGCGGGTGGACGGCTACCCGGGCGTCGGGCAGTCCCTGGCGTGGGACAGCCCCGTTATCGCCCGGCCGGGCAGCCCGGTGCGGCGCAGCATCACCGTTTTCCTGGCCGACGGCTTCCTGGCCACGCCCGACATTGAAACATTGATCCATCAGCAGGGGGACCCCTCATGACCGAGACAACAACCACGGCTGTTCCCGGGCAGGAGCGGCGCCTGGCTCCCGGAGCGCCGGCAGACCGCGCCATCAAGCGCCGGCGCGTCCTGGACATCCTGGATTCCGCGGGCCGCGACTCCCTGCTCCTGACCACGAACACGGCCCTCACCTGGTACCTGGACGGCAGCCGGGTGCACATCAGCCTGGCCGGAGACCCCATCGCCGCCCTCCTGGTGGACCGCGATGGCGACCACCTGGTGACTTTCAACAATGAAGCTGCCCGGATTGCTGCCGAAGAGCTGCCGGCCGGCGTTACCCTGCACACCGCCCCCTGGTACGGGGACCTGCACCAGGCTGCGGCCGCCGTCGGCAGTTCCTCCGCTCCACCGCTGGCGGAAGCGGACGCTGCTCTCCAACTGCGCGCCGCCCGCCAACGGCTCCTTCCCGCGGAGAGCGGCCGCTACTCCCGCCTGGGCGCGGAGCTGGCAGGCATCATGACGGACGTCCTGTCCGCTGCCCGGCCGGACACCACGGAATTTGAACTCGCTGCAGCTCTTGCCGGGCGCGTGGTGGCGGCCGGCGCGGAGCCCCTGGTGCTCCTGTGCAACGGCAGCTCCCGCAGCACCTTCCGCCACCCGCTGGCAACGCATTCCCCCCTCGGCAGGCGTGCAATGGCGGTGGTCTGCGCCCGCCGCGACGGCCTCATTGCCAACATCACCCGCTGGATAAGGTTCGACGACGGCACCCCCGAAGAGCGCGACGCCGAGGCCCGCATCGCGGCAGTTGAGGCGGACATCTTCGACGCCACGGTCCCCGGCGCACGGCTGGACAGGATCTTCGCCGAGATCCAGGCCGCCTATGTCCGCCATGGTTTCGGGGCGGACCAGTGGGAGCAGCACCATCAGGGCGGGCCGGCCGGCTACGCGGGCCGGGACCCGAGGGTGACCTCCGCCGCTACGGACACGGTGGTCCCGGCCCAGGCCTTCACCTGGAACCCGTCCGGTCCGGGCGTCAAGATCGAGGACACGGTGCAGCTCACGGAGAACGGGCTGCAGGTCCTCACCGTGGACCCGCGCTGGCCGGTGGCCACCGTAAACGGGCTGGACCGGCCGGTGACGCTGCAACTGTAGGAAACACAAAGAAATCCCCCGGAGCCGAATGGCTGCGGGGGATTTCTTCTTGGCCGGTTACGGCAGCTGCAGTTCACCGTCCACGCGGCGGGGAATGCGCAGCGGGTTGCCGTCGTGCAGTGCCGGGTGCAGGACGGATTCGGGGGCGTCCTGGTAGGCCACGGGGCGCTGGAACCTGCGGACCGCCGTCGCGCCCACCGAGGTGAACAGCGATGTGGTGGCCGGGTAGGGACCGCCGTGCTGCTGGGCCCAGTTCACGGCGACACCCGTGGGCCAGCCTTCGAACAGGACGCGTCCGGCGAGCCCGGACAGCTGCTCCACCAGGCCGGCAATGTCCTCGCCGGGCTGGGCATGGAGGGTGGCCGTCAGGCTCCCCGGAACCGCGGCCAGCACTGCGGACAGCTCGTCCTGGTCCGCGTACTCGATGAGGATGGTGGTGGGGCCGAAGCACTCTTCGAGCAACTGTTCCGGATTGTCCAGCACGTTGGCCGCGGTGGTGGCGAAAACCACCGGGGCCGCACCGTTGGCGGTTGCGTCCTGGTCCACGGTGCCGCCCACCACGTCCACCCCGTCCACGGAAGCAAAGCTGCGCAGCCCGGCCGGGTACGCCTCCGCGATCCTCCCGGTCAGCATGGCATGGGCGGGCTTGTCCTTGCTGGCCTCGGCCACGTCGGCCGCGAAGGATGTTCCGGCGGGGATGAACACCAGGCCGGGCTTGGTGCAGAACTGGCCGGCACCAAGGGTGAAGGACCCGGCCAGCCCCGTGGCGAGTTCCGCGGAGCGCTCACGCAGCGCGGCCGCCGTGATGACCACGGGGTTCAGGCTGCCCAGCTCGCCGTAGAACGGGATGGGGTCCGGACGGGACGTGGCGAGGTCGAACAGGGCACGGCCGCCGGGAATGGACCCGGTGAAGCCCACGGCTTTGATGGCGGGATCCTGCACCAGTGCCGTGCCCACGTCGCGGCCGCTGACCAGTGCGAACAGGCATTCCGGTGCGCCCGCCCCGCGGAGAGCCTCCGCGACGATGGCGGCGGTCCGTTCCGAAAGGCGGAGGTGGCCCGAGTGCGCCTTGACGATCACGGAACAGCCGACGGCGAGCGCCGAGGCGGTGTCGCCCCCGGCCACGGAGAAGGCAAAGGGGAAGTTCGAGGCTGAGAACACCGCGACGGGGCCAATGGGCCGCAGGATGCGGCGCAGGTCCGGCTTGGGCGGGGTGGCAGAGGGGTCCGCGTGGTCGATGATCGCTTCGAGGTAGGAGCCCTCGGTGATGACGCCCGCGAACAGCCGCAGCTGGCCGGTGGTGCGTGCCACTTCCCCCGTCAGGCGGGGGACGCCCAGGCTGGTTTCGGCGTCGGCGATCTCCACCAGCTCGGCGGCGTTGGCGTCCAGCGCGTCGGCCACCGCGTGAAGCCATCCCGCACGCTCAACATCAGAAGCGGCGGCGGAGAGCCTGGCTGCCGCCGTGGCGGCGGTGGTGAGTCCGGGCAGGGAAAGCGTTGCTGTTGTCACGTCAGGTACCTGTTCTTTTGGAATTCTTGGCTACAAAGCGTCCCGGAAGCGGAACCCCAGTCCGGGCTGGTCCGTGAGGGTCACGCGGCTGTTGCTGAACCGCACGGGCGCCGGCCCGTCCAGGATCCCCAGCTGCCCGAACGACGCCTCCTCGACGTCCTCCACCAGGGTGGCCTCCGCCAGGGTCAGTGCCAGTTGGCCGGAGAGTTCCGGCAGCAGGTGCGGCATGACCTTGATGCTGTGGGTACGGGCGAGCTCCACGATCCGCCGGAACGGGGTGATCCCACCCACCCGGATAATGTTCGGCTGAATAATGTCCACCGCCTCTGCCTCGATGAAATCGCGGAACCTGTAGATGGTGTGCAGGTTTTCGCCGAGGGCGATGGGGACCGGGGAATGCTTGCGCAGCCTGCGGTAGGCCCACAGATCGTCCGCGCGGAGGGGTTCCTCCAGCCAGTCCAGCCCGAATTCACCCAGGACTTCCAGCGCGCGCAGGGTGGTGGGCAGGTCCCAGCGCTGGTTGGCGTCGATCATGAGCCTGCGGTCCGGTCCCAGGACTGACCGTACTGCTGCCACGCGTTCGGCGTCCTCGCGCAGGTCCGGCTTGCCCACCTTGATTTTGACCGCGCGGTGCCCGGCAGCGACCCAGCGTTCGGTCTGTGCGACGAGCTCGTCCAGGGTGTAGTGCAGGTTCACCCCGGAGCCGTAGACCTCAGCCGAATCCTGCCGCTGGCCCAGGAGGCCGGTGACGGACGTCCCAGCGCCGCGCGCCTGCAGGTCCCACAGCGCAAGGTCCACGCCGGCCATCGCAATGGTGGTGAGGCCGCCCCCGCCCGCTTCATGCAGCCGTTTCCACAGGGCGTCCCAGACAGTCTCGGGGTTCGACGGCAGGCCGCTGACAAACGGAGCGATGTCGTAGTCCAGCAGCGCCTTGACCGCCTGCGGGCCGATGGTGGGCGTCCAGGAGAAACCGTGCCCCGCACCGCCGTCGTCCGTGTGAAGCTCAGTGACGATCACGTGGTTCTCCGGCGCCTCCGCGCCCCAGTGCCGGCGCAGCGGCACGGTAAGGAGCCGGGTGGACAGGCCGGTGATGCGAGGGGTGCTTCGTGTGGCCGCGGCCGCCGGGGCGCTCATCAGTGCCCGGCCAGCTCGTAGCCCCTGGCGAGGATGGCCTTGAGCTCCACCAGCTGGTCCTCCGTGGGATCCACCAGCGGCGGCCGTACCGAACCGACTGGCAGTCCACCCAGCCGCAGGCCGGCCTTGATCAGGGACACCCCGAACCCCGGAGTCTGGTCGCGCAGGCGGACCAGGGGCGCGTAGAACCCTTCGAGCAGGGCGTTGCGGCGGTCCTCGTTCCCCGCTGCGTAGGCGTCGTAGTAGGCCTTTGCGATTTCCGGTGCCATGGCGAACGCCGCGGAGGAGTACAGCGGGATGCCCAGGCCGCGGTAGGCGCCCTGCGTCAGTTCAGCCGTGAGGAGTCCGTTGAAGAAGGCGAAGTCGGTTCGGCCCGTTGCGTTGACGGCAGTGACGATTTCCTGGGCCAGGCCAACGTCGCCCAGGCCGTCCTTGAAGCCTATGACCTTGGGGTTCGCGGCCAGCTTGGCCATGGCAGCGGCGGTGAACTTTGCGTTGCCGCGGTGGTACACAATGACGGGCAGGCTGCTGGCGTTGGCGACCGCCTCGATGTAGGCCACCAGGCCGTCGGTGGGGCCGGTGACCAGATAGGGCGGGAGCACCAGGAGGGCGTCGGCGCCGGCCTCTTCAGCTGCCCGGGCGGCCGCAAGGGCGTGTCCCAGCGGTCCGCCGGCACCCGCCACGACGGGAACCTTCCCGGCCACAACCTCGACGGCGGCCGCTACCACGGTGCGGACCTCGTCGATGCTGAGGGCGTGGAATTCGCCGGTGCCGCAGGCAGGAAAGACGCCGCCGGGACCAAAGGGCAGCCGGGAGCCGATGTGCTCCCTGAGCAGTTCCACGTCAACGGCGCCTTCGGCCGTGAACGGGGTGACGGGAAAGAACAGTACGCCGTCGAATTTCATGGTGTCTCCTTGCCGCCGCTGCTGGCCTCAACCAGCGCGGAAGCCTCGTCGTTGAGGGGATGGTGGGACGTGAGTTCAGTGCGCCAGCTGCGCCTGGGTTGCCAGCCCAGGAGTTCCTGGGCTTTCGCGATGGAAAAGGCGGGGCTGGTGCCGGTGAGGCCCGCGCTGAGCGCTTCGCTGCCTGGCAGGTACCTTGGCATCAGCTCCGCGAGCGGGGCCGTTGCGAGGGCGTCGGCGGCGCCCACGAAGAAGGTTTCCCCGTTGGGAATGGCGTCCATCTTTTGGAGCAGCAGGTCCAGGAAGTCCGCGACGTCCCGCGCATCAACGTAGTTGAACAGCGCAGGTGCGGAGAGGGCGGGGTCGGCGAGGCGTTCGGCGAGGGTGTGGCCCTGCTGCGTGGGGGCGCCTTCCCATTCTTCCGGGGAGATGACGAAGCAGGGGCGGAACGCGGCGTACCGGATCTTCTCCCCTTGCGCGGCGGCGAACATCTGCATGGTCTGCTCCGCGATGAGCTTGGACAGCGCGTAGGCGTTCCAGGGCTTCGGCGGGGTCCGTTCATCAAGCGGGAACGACGGCGGCAGCCAGCCCGCCGGGCAGCCGTAGCCGAGGACCGTGGGGCTGCTGGCCGTGACAATCTTCGGCACCCCCACCTCCGTCGCCGCGCTGATCACGGCGAAGGCGAGCCGGGTGTTCGTGGCGAAAATGACGTCTTCGGGCGCACTGAACGGCACCGCGATCGCCGCAAGGTGGATGACGGCGTCGGGCTTGGCGTCCCGGAAGAGACGCAGTGCCTCGCCCGGGGCCAGGAGGTCAGCGGTTTCCTGGACGACGCCGGGCGGCAGCAGTCCTGCGGGTACGGCTTCGCGGTCCACGGAGGTGACGTGGTGGCCCGCTTCGGCCAGGCCCGCCACCACGCTCCGGCCCAGGCGGCCGGAGCCGCCGGTGACAAGGATCCTGCTCATGGTGCTCCCCTACTTGCCGCGGCGAAGGTCGGCGCCGAGGTCCAGGTCCTCGACGCGCACGGGCAGGGACGTTTCCAGGGACCGGTTGCCGGCAATGCCCACGGACACCGAGCGCAGCCCGTCCAGGTAGCCGGAGGGACGGCCCAGCGGGTCCTCGCCGGGCCCGTTGAAGAGGTCCGAGAGCAGGAGTTCGTCACCGCCGCCGTGGCCGCCTTCACCGTTGACGATCGGCACCTCGTAGGCAGCCTCCCAGTGGCGCTGGACCACCAGCCGCTCGCCGTTGCGGCGCACCGCGTCTTCCTCCTCCACCGGGGTGGCACTCGGGTCCACCACGGTCTTCTGGTCGGTGCTGTGCAGGACGGCGGCGCGTTCCACCACCTCCAGCTCCGCCCGGCCCTCGGTGCCGTTGACCGCCACCCGGTAACCCTCCCAGGGGCTGTGGGCGTTCAGCGAATAGCTCAGGCGCGGGCCGCCCTGGTACTCCACCACCAGCGCCAGGTTGTCCTCAATGGTGATTCCTGCGGTGAAGACGTCCTGGTCGCGGCGGTAGCCGTCGTAGTGTTCGTTATCGAGGAAGAGGGCCTTGAGCCGTTCGTCCTCCCTCAGGTCCAGGGCGAAGGGATCCTTCCCGCCCACGGGGGCACCGGCGTCGGGCGTTCCGCGTTCGGGGCGGGGTCCAAGGCCGCGCTCTGCGGCGTTCCTGTCGCCATAGAACTTCAGGCCGCCGGAGGCAAAGACCCGCTCAGGGACGTCGTCGATCCACCAGTTGACCAGGTCGAAGTGGTGGGAGGCCTTATGGATGAGCAGCCCACCGGAGTTCTTCTTCTCCCGGTGCCACCGGCGGAAGTAGTCCGCGCCGTGCACCGTGTCCAGGACCCAGCTGAAGTCGACGGAGGTGACCTTGCCGATCACGCCGCTCTGGATGATCTCCTTGAGGGCGCTGTTGCGCGGCGAGTAGCGATAGTTGAACGTGACCACCACGTTGCGGCCTGTCTCGTGGACGGCCTGGACAATGCGGCGGCAGCTCTCGGCGTCAATGGTCAGGGGCTTTTCGACGACGACGTCCGCACCGGCCCGGAGCCCCTCCACAATGTAGTCGGCATGGGTGTAATCGGGCGTGGTGACGATGACCCGGTCAATGGCGTTGGCCTCGATGAAGGCGGTGAGCTCGGCTGGATCGAACGAAGCCACGGGCCCCGGCGCGCCCAGTTCCTGGATGAGCTTCTGGTAGAACTCCACGCGCCCCGGGTTCACGTCCGAAAAAGCCACCAGTTCGGCGGTGTCCGCGTGCTTGCCATAGATGGCGCGGATGTACATCTCGGAGCGTCCGCCGGTGCCGATAAGGGCGATCCGGGCTTTTTGCCCATCGCGCCGACGCGCGGATGGGGCGGCGGCCGGAGTGGTCTCGGCTGTATTGACCATGGGGGGTCCTTTCGAAAGCTCATGGGCGGGCCGTTGAACGCTCCCCGCGGGACGGGGTGGCGCTGAGGCAGACCGCCCCAGAAAGCGTTTTCTCACGTCTCTATAGAAGTTGTATCAAGACGGCGGCGGATCAGTCAACCACTCCAGCACTGGAAGAAAGCGTTTTCCAGCGGCTGCAGCTTGCGCCTCGCGGCCCGCACCGGAAAATCACCGGGAAAGGCAAGGGAAATCGTTTTCGCGGCTCCGTATATGCTTTCTTTCAAAGCACCCGCAGCAGGGCCGGGCCACCACCGGACAGCAACAGTTCGCGGCGGCGCCGGCCGGGCGGCAAGGAAGAGGGGTTCCCATGGCCAGGAAATCGGCAAGCGGCCGGATCGGCATCGCTGACGTCGCCGCCAAGGCGGGGGTTTCCCATGCCACCGTTTCGCGTGTCATGAACGGCAACTTCACAGTGGATCCGGACATCGCGGCCCGGGTCCGGGCGGCAGCTGCGGAACTCAAGTACCAGCCCAACCCGGTGGGCCGGAGCCTTGCCCTCGGAAAGACGGACACTATCGGCATCGTGGTGCCGGACCTCGCCAACCCCACCTTCCAGGCGATCCTCCGGGGCCTGAGCCGGGCGGCAGCGCAGGATGGCTACCGGGTGCTCATCGCCGATTCATTCGAAGTGTCCAGCGAGGAATCGATCCTGGCCGGCGAGGCCCGCAGGCGCTGTGACGGACTGGTCCTGTGCGCTCCGCGCATGACCGATGCGGAGCTCGAGGAGATCGTCCCCTCACTCCACCCGCTCGTGCTGATCAACCGCACCACAGCCGCCCCGGACGTGCCCAGCCTGGTGGTGGACTACGGCCAGGGCGTCCAGGACATCGCGGGGCACCTGGTGGAACTGGGCCACACCCGCCTGGCCTTCCTCGCCGGGCCGCCCCACAGCGCCTCCAACGACCTGCGGCTCAAAGGCTTGGAGACGTTCAAGGCCGCCCACCCCGAGGTGGAGGTGACCATGCTGGACGGTGGCTCGGACTTCGACACCGGGCACGAGGCAGTGGATGCCGTACTGGCTAGCGGGGCCACCGGAATCCTTGCCTTCAACGACCTCGTGGCCATGGGCCTGATGAGCGGCCTCCATGAACGTGGCCTGGACGTCCCCGGCGACATCTCGGTAACGGGCTTCGATGACATTCCCTTCGCCAGATATACGACGCCGGCACTCACCACCGGCGCGGTCCCCATCACCGAACTGGGAGAGCAGGCCTGGCAGCAGCTCCGGGCGCTGATCCGCAAGGAGGCGACCGGGACCCCCGGCGGCCGCTACCAGCCGCGGCTCGAAGTCCGGGCCAGCACGGGCCCCGCCAAGGCACCCCGCAGCACGGTCCACGGCTAAGGCTCCCTAGGCGCCCGGCGGCACCGAGAGCGTGGAGGTCCGGATTCCGGCACGCTCCTTTGCGCATTACGACGGCGGCTGGCAGTTTGAGCGCGGCACTTTCCGGATCCTGGTGGGCAGGCACTCCGGGGACGACTTCCAGGAACTGGAAATCGAGGTCCGCTAGCCCGCGGGGCGGGGCTGGGCAGGGTGATCCCTGCCCAGCCCCGCTTCTTTGTAGAATCCCTCGATATGGGCAGCTACCAGCTGGGCTGCCCGGCGGCCGTCGCCCTCCTTGACCGCGGCGAGGATGGCATGGTGCTCGGTGCGCAGGCGCGAGGCTGTGGCGTTCCAGTCCGGCAGGTTTCCGGTCAGGCCGGCCGCGTACCCCTGGATGGATTCGCGCAGCGATCCCATCATGGCGCTGACCACCGCATTGCCCGCCGCGTTGGCCAGGGCCAAATGGAACCGGACATCGAGGGCCAGGAAGTCATCCACGGACAGGCCCCCGGGCGAATCCATCGCCGCGAGGAGCGTGGCCGCCTCTTCCAGCTCCGCCGCATCCGGGCGCGCCTGGGCGGCAGCCCAGGACTCCAGGAGGACCCTGGTTTCCACGATGTCTGCCACCGGCAGGTGCTGCGTGGCCACATGGAGCCGAAGGGCCGAACCAAGGGCCGCGGCAGGGTCTGAGATCACTACCGTCCCGGCGTCCGGACCGGAACCGACACCGGACCGCACAACGCCCATGGCTTCCAGGATCCGGATGGCCTCGCGTACCGAGGTCCTGGAGACCTGGAGCTGTTCGGCCAGCGTGCGCTCCGCCGGGAGCCGGCCGCCGACGGCCAGGTCGCCGGCTGAGAGCCTGTCCTCGATCCAGTGCAGGACCAACTGGTGGGTGCGCATAGGCCAATGGTACTTGATGTGGTTGGACCACATGCCCTAGAGTGTGGTTGGACCATAGGAGGAGCCATGACCCACACCATTCAGCCCAACAATCCGGAAGCCACCCCGGCGCCGGATGCCACGGATATTCCCGCAGCACCGGCACCTGCCAGGGCTCCGTCGTCGTCCGCCCTGCCTGCCGCCCTCAAGCGGCGCGTCCCCAAGTACTCGGACCTGGCGCCCCTGATGCAGTTCAAGAAGCCGGAATTCAGCAAGGCGGCCCGGCTGCAGCGGGCCAGCACCATCTGGGAGCTCCGCGACATCGCCAAACGGCGCACCCCCAAGGCGCCGTTTGACTACACGGATGGTGCCGCGGAGGAGGAGATCACCCTCCGCCGCGCCCGCCAGGCGTTCCTGGACATCGAGTTCCGGCCCGGCATCCTCCGGAACGTCTCCAGCATCGACCTCGGCACCGACATCCTGGGCAAGCCGTCCCGCCTCCCCGTCGGCATCGCCCCCACCGGTTTCACCCGGATGATGCAGTCCGAGGGCGAGTACGCCGGATCGCAGGCGGCCGAAGCCGCCGGCATCCCCTACACGCTGTCCACCATGGGCACCGCCTCGATCGAGGATGTGGCCGACGCCGCCCCGAACGGCAGGAACTGGTTCCAGCTGTACCTGTGGACGGACCGGGACCGCTCGCTGGAACTGATCGAGCGTGCCGCCAAAGCCGGCAACGACACCCTCATGGTCACCGTGGACACCGCCGTGGCAGGCGCGCGCCTCCGCGACGTCCGGAACGGCATGACCATCCCGCCTGCACTGACCCTCAAAACCGTGCTGGACGCCTCCTACAGGCCCGCCTGGTGGTTCAACTTCCTCACCCACGAGCCCCTGACGTTCGCCTCGCTGTCCCGCTATACCGGCACTGTCGCGGACCTCATCAACTCCATGTTCGACCCAACGCTGACGTTCGGGGACCTGGACTGGCTGCGCGAAACCTGGAAGGGCAAGCTGGTGGTTAAGGGCATCCAGACCGTCGAGGATGCCCGCCGCGTGGTGGACCACGGCGCCGACGGCGTGGTCCTGTCCAACCACGGCGGCCGCCAGCTGGACCGGGCCCCCATCCCGTTCCACCTGCTCCCCGAGGTCAGGCAGGCCTTCACCGCTGACAACAGTGATGCCGCCATCATGCTGGACACCGGCATCATGAGCGGCGCGGACATCGTGGCGGCACTGGCACTGGGCGCCGACTTCACGTTGATCGGCCGCGCGTACCTCTACGGGCTGATGGCAGGCGGACGCGCGGGTGTGGACCGGACCCTGCAGATCCTTGAAAAGGACATGGCCCGCACCATGGCGCTGCTGGGTGTCAGCCGGATTTCCGAGCTCACCCCGGACCACGTGCGGCTGCTCCCCCGTTAAGTCCTACTTCTTGCGCCCGAATTTCGGCAGGGTGGGGAGGTTGGCCAGCAGGTCGGCTGCCTTGGTGGCGGCGCGGCCAACGGTCCGGCCGATTTGCTGCGGCACGGTGTCGTCGCTCAACGGGGCGGCCGTACCGCCGGGAATGACGACGGCGGGGCTCAGCTCTGCGCCTTCCCTCACCAGGACGGGCGCAGGAATGTCTTCCCGGGCCGGCTGCGAAGGCGCGGCAGCCCTCGCGGCCTGCGGCAGCGGGGCCACCGCTGCCGCGACGCTTTCCTGCAGGTGGGCCGGGACCGGCTGGCCGGCGGCCACCCGGCCGGGTCCCTCCGGTGAGGCTGCGCTACTGCCGCCAGTGCCGACGTCGAATGTCTCCAGCCAGCTGGCGATGCCCTCCAAAGGGCCCCGGTTCAGGGCGTAGTAGCGCTTCTGGCCCTGCGCGCGCATACTGACCAGCTGCGCTTCACGGAGGACTTTCAGGTGCTTGGAAATGGTGGGCTGGCTCGCCGCCAGTTCCTCCACCAGTTCCCCCACGGCTTTGTCGCCTGCCCGAAGCGCCACCAGGATATCCCGCCGGGTGGATTCCGCTATGACGGCAAATACGTCGTCTGTCACCATGCCTCCCACCCTAGCGACATATACGTCTAAAGGCATCAACTATTTCGGCGGCACAGGTTTCCGGACGGACTAGTCGAACCAGGGGTCCAGCCCGTGCAGCGGGAACACTGCCTTGCGGGTTGCCATGACGGTGCGGTCCACCGCGTCATTGGGGTCGAAGCCCACTTCCCAGGACCGCCACCAGAGCTCCACGTCGTCCCCCATGAGGCTTGGCGCCTCCCTGCCGAACTTCTCCATTACGTACTGCCGCCACTCCGCCGGCACAGGGGTCCGCAGCGGCACCGGACGTCCCGCCGCGATGGCCACCAGGTGGCTCCAGGCCCGCGGCACCACATCCAGCACGTTGTAGCCTCCGCCGCCGGTGGCAATCCAGCGTCCGCCGCAGTAGCGCTCGGCCAGATTCCCGACGGCGCTGGCCGCCTCGCGTTGCCCGTCCACGCTGAGGTTGAGGTGCGTGAGGGGGTCGTTGCGGTGCGAATCGCACCCGTGCTGGCTGACGATCACCTCCGGTTCGAAGGCCCCCACCAGCTGGGGCACCACCGCGTAGAAGGCGCGCAGCCAGCCGGCATCGGAGGTACCAGCCGGCAGGGCGACGTTCACCGCCGTCCCTTCCGCAGCCGGACCGCCGGTTTCATTGGCGAACCCGGTCCCCGGAAAGAGGGTCAGCCCCGTCTCATGCAGCGAGATCGTGAGGACCCGCGGTTCGTCCCAGAAGATGTTCTGCGTGCCGTCCCCGTGGTGGGCGTCGACGTCGATGTAGGCCACCTTGCCCACGCCGCCGTCAAGCAGCTTTTGCACGGCAAGGGCGGCGTCGTTGTAGATGCAGAATCCGCTGGCGCGCTCCCGGGCCGCGTGGTGCATGCCGCCACCGAAGTTCACTGCATGCAGGGCCGATCCTTCCAGCAGGCGCTGGGCGGCCAGCAGCGAGCCGCCGGCCAGGCGGGCCGCGGCCTCGTGCATGCCGGCAAACGCGGGGTCGTCCTCGGTTCCCAGCCCGCGTGATTCGTCGGGCCGGGTTGGGTCCGCACTGACCCTGCGGACGGCTGCCACGTAGTCGGCCGAGTGGACGGACTCCAGCTCCGCGTCGGATGCCACCTCCGGCGCCGCGAGGTCAACATGGTCCAGGTCGAAGAGCCCCAGGCTGCGTGAGAGGCGCGCCGTAAGGTCCATTCGCTCCGGTGCCATGGGGTGGCCGGGGCCGAAGTTGTAGGCTGTCATGTCAGGACTCCACGCCACCATCGTTGGCGGCGCGGGCTGGCGGAGTCCGGGCAGGTATGTCATCAATCATAGGCTACCCGAGCCTGCGCCGCCGCCGGCCCGGCCATGACGCGGGCTTTAGTGGTTTACTACTGAAGGAAGCCGTTTCAACCGAGGAAAAGCCACACATGACGCAAAGCCAGTCGAGGCCCCGGACGCCGGCCCCCTGGCACCCCCCGGCGCAGGACCGGGAGGGCCTCTGGATCTTCACCCGGCTGCGCGACTTCATTGACGACATCGCCAATACCTCCCCCGCACGGCTGGCACTGACTGCGTTCGCCGCCGTCTGCACACTCTTTACTTTCCTGCTCACCCTTCCGGTCTCTGCCGCCGACGGAACCCCCACCCCCATCCACCAGGCGCTGTTCACGGCGGTCTCGGCCGTCTGCGTCACGGGACTCACGGTGGTATCGACGGCGGTCCACTGGTCCTTCTTCGGCCAGCTGGTGATCCTGGTGGGTATCTTCATCGGCGGCTTGGGCACGTTGACCCTCGCCTCGCTGCTCGCCCTCATGGTGAGCAAGCGGCTGGGGGTGCGCGGCAAGATCATCGCCGCGGAATCCATGAACAACGCGGGCCGCCTGGGCGAAGTGGGCACCCTGCTGCGGATCGTCATCACGACATCAGTGGTCATCGAAGGCATCCTGGCGCTGACCTTGGTCCCGCGCTTCCTTATTTTGGGCGAGCCGTTCTGGCAGTCTGTCTGGCACGGCATCTTCTACGCCATTTCATCGTTCAACAACGCCGGTTTCACCCCCCATTCGGACGGCATCGTGCCCTACGAAACGGACCTGTGGATCCTCATCCCCCTGATGGTGGGCGTCTTCCTGGGCAGCCTGGGCTTTCCCGTGGTGATGGTGCTGCAGCAGAACGGGCTGAACTGGAAGAAATGGAACCTCCACACGAAGCTCACCATCCAGGTCTCACTCATCCTGCTCGCCGCGGGCACGTTCCTGTGGGCCCTGATGGAGTGGGACAACGCCCGGACCATCGGGCCGATGGGCCTCGGTGACAAGATCACCCACTCCCTGTTTGCATCGGTCATGACGCGGTCAGGTGGATTCAACCTGGTGGACCAGAACCACATGGAATCCACCACCAAGCTGCTGACCGACGCGCTGATGTTCGCCGGCGGCGGGTCGGCGTCGACGGCGGGCGGCATCAAGGTGACCACCATCGCCGTGATGTTCCTGGCCATCGTTGCCGAGGCCCGCGGCGATGCCGACGTGAAGGTGTACGGCCGGACCATTCCGCAGGGCACCATGCGGGTGGCCATCTCCGTGATCGTTGCCGGTGCCACCCTGGTTTCCGTCTCCGCGTTCCTGCTCCTGCAGTTCAGCGGCGCGTCACTGGACCGGGTGCTGTTCGAGACGATCTCGGCCTTCGCCACCGTTGGCCTGAGCACCGGCCTCAGCGCCGAGGTGCCCCCCGAGGGCGTCTACGTCCTCACGGCCCTGATGTTCGCCGGCCGCGTGGGCACCGTAACCCTCGCCGCCGCCCTGGCCCTGCGCCAGCGCAGCCAGCTGTACCACTACCCCGAAGAGAGGCCGATCATTGGCTAGTTCCACAGACGCCCCCCGGCGCCCCGCCCACAACGCTCCGGTCCTGGTGATCGGGCTGGGCCGCTTTGGATCATCCACCGCGGAGCAGCTGGTCAAGCAGGGCCGGGAAGTGCTCGCCATCGAACGGGACCGGAACCTGGTGCAGAAATGGGCACCCCTCCTGACCCACGTGGTGGAGGCCGACGCCACCAATATTGATGCCCTCCGCCAGCTCGGCGCCCAGGAGTTCAGCTCCGCCGTGGTCGGCGTGGGAACCTCCATCGAGTCCTCGGTACTGATCACCGTGAACCTGGTGGACCTGGGCATCGAGCACCTCTGGGTCAAGGCCATCACCCCGTCGCATGGCAAGATCCTGACCCGGATCGGCGCGAACCACGTCATCTACCCCGAGGCCGACGCCGGAGTCCGCGCCGCGCACCTGGTGTCCGGCCGGATGCTGGACTTCATCGAGTTCGACGACGACTTCGCCATCGTGAAAATGTACCCGCCGCGTGAAACCGTGGGCTTCACCCTGGACGAGTCAAAGGTCCGCTCCAAGTACGGGGTGACCATTGTGGGAGTGAAGTCCCCGGGTGAAGATTTCACGTACGCCCGACCCGAGACCAAGGTGTCCTCCCGGGACATGCTCATTGTCTCCGGCCACGTGGACCTGCTGGAGCGGTTCGCCGCCCGGCCTTAGTCCGTCCGCTAGCCGAGCTGCTTGGTGATTTCCGCTGCCCGGTCGGCTGCCGCGCGTGCGCCGGCGGCGATGATTGCCGGGATGCCCTGTTCGTCGAAGGTGGCGATGGCGCGTTCTGTGGTGCCGTTGGGGCTCGTGACGGCCTTGCGCAGGGCTGCGGGGTCGGCGCCGGGTTCGGCCAGCATGAGGCCGGCACCGGCCACGGTTTCGCGGGCCAGCAGGAGGGAAAGCTCGCGGTCCAGGCCCAGTTCCTCCCCTGCCGCGGCCATGGCCTCGGCCAGATAGAAGGCGTAGGCGGGACCGGAGCCGCTGATGGCCGAGAGCGCGTCCACCTGCCCTTCGGGGACTTCCACGACGGTTCCGGCACCCTGCAGGAGGTCTTTGACCATTTGGAGCTGTTCAGGACTGCAGTGCGTGCCCGGCGAGACGGACACGACGCCGCGGCCCAGCTTGGCGGGAGTGTTGGGCATGGTGCGGATTACCGGCTGCCCCGCAGGGAGTGCGGCTTCCAGTTGGGCGATGGACACGGCCGCGGCCACGCTGACCACCACGGTTTCCGGTGACAGGGCGGGGCTGATTTCCTTCGCCAGGTCCGCGATGCCCACCGGCTTGACGCCGAGGATGACGACGGCGGACCCCTTGGCGGCCTGCTTGTTGTTGTCCGGTTCTTCCTCACCGGCAATGGCGGTGATCCCCTGGTAGCGCTCGGCCAGCTCCGAGGCGCGTTCCGCGCGGCGGACGGTGGCAACCACATCCCCCGGGTCCTTCCCTGCCTCCAGCAGGCCGCCAAGAATGGCTTCGTTCATGGATCCACAGCCAAGGAATGCGATTCGGTTGCTCATGCCTCCATCATTACAGTTCGCAGGCATTCACAGGCAACTCCCATCCTCAGCGCAGGCAGCACACAACTTGGCGTCCTAACGTAGTTATTACCTCATTGAGGGTGCGAGTGATGCGGCAGGCATGGGGATGTCTGCCAGGGCACCGGTGGCACGGCAACAGGTTTTCCCCCATTTTCCTGTTGCCGGCCCCGGTGCTTCCGCGTTTAACGGCCAGCTCCTTTGGCGCCCCGGCGTCAAGGGTGCGTCAAGGGCTAGACAGTTGCCTCCACGGTGCGGGAGCCAGCCACGTGGGGTGCCGGCTCCAGGGGTCCGTCAAAGACCAATTGGTCAAGGCGCCGCAGGATCAGCCCTTCACGCAGCGCCCACGGGCAGATGCGGAGCTTCTTGAACTTGAACATCTCCAGGGCTGCCTCGGCCACCAACGCGCCCGCAAGGACCTGGCGTGCCCTGGCCTCGGAGACTCCGGGAAGGTGCAGGCGGTCTTCCGAACTCATGGCCGAGATCCGCTGCGTCCAGATTCCCAGGTCCGAGGCGTGCAGTTCCCTCTTGACGTAGGGTCCTTCCGCACTGGGTGCGGCACCGGCGATCCGGGCCAGGGACCGGAACGTCTTGGAGGTGCCGGCCACCACGTTGGCCCGGCCCAGGCCGTCGAATTCGCGGACGGCAGGCTTGAGGGTGGCCCTGATATAGCGCCGCAGTTCCTTGACGCTCTTAGCGGTCGGCGGGTCCTCGGGCAGCCAGTCCCGGGTTAGCCGGCTGGCGCCCAGTGGCACGGAAGTCGCCACCTCGGGAAGTTCGTCCTGGCCAAACGCCATTTCGAAGGAGCCGCCGCCGATGTCCAGGTTCAGGATGGGCCCGGCGCCCCACCCGTGCCAGCGCCTGACCGCGAAGAACGTCATGGACGCCTCTTCGCTGCCGCTCAGTTCCTGCAGGGTCACCGTGGTCTCGTCCTTGACCCTGGCCAGGACGGCGGGCCCGTTGGTGGCCTCCCGGATCGCTGAGGTACAGAAAGCCAGGAGGTCCTCTGCCTTGTGCCGGGCCGCGAATTCCCAGGCTTCCAGCACAAAGTCCGTGAGCTCCCGCTGGCCCTCATCGCTGATGCTGCCGTCCGGTTCAAGGTATTGGACCAGGGACAGCGGCCGTTTGTGGGAAGCGAACGGGACCGGCTGGGCGCCCGGGTGGGCATCCACCAGGAGCAGGTGGACGGTGTTGGACCCGATATCGAGGACGCCTAGACGCATGGGGACATTATTGCTCGTCGGCGCGCTTGAAGTCGCGCCTGATGTTGGCAACACCCTCGGGGTTGATTTCGAAACCGTAGGCCGCGCCCGGGTTGATCACCATGCCCAGTTCGTCGCCGATGTTGGCGATGATGGCAGCGCCCTGCGTGCCCAGGACGTTGGGAGCGGCTTCCAGGTACTGCTGGTCCACCCTGCTGGGGTGCGAGAAGACGGCCAGGACGGGGTCGCCGTCGGCATTGGCGAGAACCAGGGGCTCCACCTGGGAGTCCACGCCCTCCACCGTGTCCGAGCTGATGATGTAGACCTCGCTGTTGAGGAACGACAGGATGACGTCCACAGGGTCTGCGTCCGGCTGGCCACCGGTGGCGAGCTTCTCCTCGAGGTCGTTGAGCGGCTGGAGGTCCGTGTGCGCGGGCTGTTCAGTCATTCCCCTAGCCGATCACGATACTGTGGCCGGCGCAAACGCGCCGGCCACTTGGTTACTTCTTGGCCGTGGCCTTTTTCTTGGCCGGAGCCTTGCGGGTGGTGGTCCGCTTGACCGGTCCCTTGGCGCGCTTCTCGGCGAGCAGTTCCACGGCCTGTTCCCGCGTGAGTTCCTCGAGGGACGTGGCACGGGGAACCGTGATGTTGGTGATGCCGTCCGTGATGTAGGGCCCAAACCGGCCTTCCTTCACCACGATGTTCTTCTCGGACACCGGGTCCGGGCCGAACTCGGCCAGCGGTGGCACCGCGGCGCGGGCGCCGCGCTGCTTGGGCTGCGAGTAGATCTCCAGCGCCTGTTCCAGGGTGATCGTGAAGATTTCCTCTTCGGAGCCGATGGAGCGTGAGTCCGTCCCCTTCTTCAGGTAGGGGCCGAACCGGCCGTTCTGGACCGTGATGAGGTTGCCTTCCGCGTCCTCCCCCAGTGCCCTGGGCAGGCTCATGAGCTGCAGCGCCTCGTCCAGGGTGACGGATTCAACCGTCATGGACTTGAAGAGCGAACCGGTGCGCGGCTTGGCCTTGACCGGCTTTTTCGGCGGCTTGGGCTTGCCGTTCTTGTAGTACTCCACCGGCTGGTTGGCCAGTTCCTCGTCGGTCATTTCCGGGATGATCTCGGTGACGTAGGCGCCGTAGCGGCCATTCTTGGCCACCACGGTGTGTCCGGTGTGCGGATCCGCGCCGAGCACGCGTTCCTCGGGCGCCGCCGTCTCCATCAGTTCGATGGCCTTGGCCGCGGTCAGTTCGTCCGGGGCCAGGTCCTCGGGGACGTTGGCACGCGCCGATTCGACGATCTCGCCCGTCTTCGGGTCCACCACGGCGGCAGAGCTTTCCAGGTAAGGGCCGAACTTGCCCACCCGGAGCGTGATCTCGTCGGTGATCGGGATGGAGTTGATCTCCCGGGCATCGATCTCGCCCAGGTTGTTGACGATGCTCAGCAGGCCCGGATCGGAATCCTCGCCGAAGTAGAAGTGACGCAGCCAGGAGGCGCCGGCTTCCTGGCCGTTGGCGATCTTGTCCAGGTCGCCTTCCATGTCGGCGGTGAACTCGTAATCCACGTAATCGGAGAAGTGCTGTTCCAGTAGCCGGATCACGGAGAAGGCGATCCAGCTGGGCACCAGGGCCGAGCCTTGCTTACGGACGTAGCCGCGGTCCTGGATCGTGGAGATGGTGGAGGCGTACGTGGACGGGCGGCCGATGCCCTTCTTCTCCAGCTCCGCGGTCAGCGAGGCTTCCGTGTAGCGCGGCGGCGGGGAGGTCTCGTGGCCCACGGCCTGGATGTCAGAAGCCGTGAGCGAGTCGTCCTTGGCCACGTTGGGCAGCCGCCGGGCTTCGTCGGAGTCGTCGTCGCCGCGGGTCTCGTCCTTGCCTTCCTCGTAGGCGGCGAGGAAGCCGGGGAACGTGATCACGGTGCCGGAGGCGGAGAACTCTGCGTCCCGGCCGTCGGCGGACACCGCGCCGAGGCGGATGGTGGCGGTCGAGCCCTTGGCGTCGCCCATCTGGGAGGCGACCGTACGCTTCCAGATGAGTTCGTACAGGCGGAACTCGTCGCCGGAGAGCTGCTTCGCCACCTGGGCAGGGGTGCGGAAGGAGTCACCGGCGGGGCGGATGGCCTCGTGTGCTTCCTGTGCGTTGGCGGCCTTGTTGGAGTAGACGCGCGGCGACTGCGGAATGTACTCGGGACCGTACAGTTCGGAGGCCTGGCGGCGGGCCGCCGTGACGGCCTCGTCGCTCAGGGCGGAGGAGTCCGTACGCATATAGGTGATGTAGCCGTTTTCATACAGCCGCTGGGCGATCTGCATGGTGCTCTTGGAGGAGAAGCGCAGCTTGCGGCCGGCCTCCTGCTGCAGCGTTGAGGTGGTGAACGGCGCAGCCGGGCGGCGCGTGTACGGCTTGGTGTCCACCGAGCGGACCCGGAAGTCGGCGTTCTGCAGTCCGGCAGCCAGGGAGGTCGCCAGTTCCTCATTGAGGTGGGCCACGTTCCGGGAAGTGAGCTCGCCGTTGTCGTTGAAGTCGCGGCCCGTGGCCACCTTGGCGCCGTCCACGGCGGCAAGCTTGGCCTTGAAGGAGCCCGAATCCGCGCCGAACTGGCCGGTCAGGTCCCAGTAGGACGCGGCCTTGAAGGCCATGCGTTCGCGTTCGCGGTCCACCACCATGCGGGTGACCACCGACTGCACGCGGCCGGCGGAGAGGCCGCGGGCAACCTTGCGCCACAGGACGGGCGAGATTTCGTAGCCGTAGAGCCGGTCCAGCACGCGGCGGGTTTCCTGGGCGTCCACCAGGTCCTGGTCCACGTCGCGCAGGTTGCCCATGGCGCGCTGGATGGCTTCCTTGGTGATTTCGCCGAACGTCATCCGGTATACGGGGACCTTGGGCTTGAGCACCTCGAGCAGGTGCCACGCGATGGCTTCGCCTTCGCGGTCCCCATCGGTTGCGAGATAGAGTTCGTCGGCATCCTTGAGGGCGGCCTTGAGCTCGGTGACCTTTTTCTTCTTGTCCGGGGACACCACGTAGTACGGCTTGAAGTCGTGGTCAATGTCGACGGCGAACTTCCCGACGGAGGTTTTCTTCAGCTCGGCGGGGAGTTCGGACGGCTGCGGCAGGTCGCGGATGTGACCGATGGAGGCCTCTACGATGAAGCCCTCGCCGAGGTACTTGGCGATGGTCTTGCTCTTGGCCGGAGACTCCACAATCACGAGTTTCTTGCCGGTTTTGGCCTTGCTTGGCACGGTGCTCCTACAGAAAAAGGTTGCTGGGGCAGATGAGCCCATGTTCGCCTAGTTCACCATATTTTGGGCAATCGTGCGCATTCATGTGGAAAAGACGGGGCTCCGTTGAGGGCTTGAGGGGGCCTACTCCAGGGCGGGATTTCCGGCCGGAAGCAGGAAGCCGTCCCGGACCAGGTTGGCCACGTCGGCGAGCAGCGCACCCTGGAAAGTCCCGGCGTCGAACCCCTCCCCGCCGCCCAGGAGGGCCTCCAAAGCGCCGGCGATCTGACCGGCGGTGAGGTCGCCGTCGCACGCGGACACAAAGCCGGCCAGCTCGGTACTCATCAAATTGGTACGGCGCAGCCCGGCGCCCTGCCGGAGCAGGATCACGCCGGGGTGTTCGGCGCCCGGGCGCTGGTGGCGCTCCTCGGTGACGTCCTCCGCCACGAGCAGGTGCGTGGCCGCAAGGTCATGGGCGGCGAGCCAGTCGGCGCGTTCGACGGCGGCACCCAGGTGGGGGCCGATGGGCTGCTCGATGGAGTAGGTGATTTCCTCGAAGCGGCTGATGGCGGCAGCGCGGCCGTCAGCGGGGCGGCGGAGCCAGACCATGCCGAAGCCGATGCCGGCAACATCCCGGGATCCGAAATCGGCCAGGTAGGCGGCGTACGCGTCCCGGTAGTGCTGCCGGTCGCGGGATTCGGAGGCGTCGCGGAGCCAGGTTTCGGCGTATTGTTCCGGGCTGACCAGTTCCCGCTGGATGAACCAGGCGTCCGTATCCTGCCGCACCCAGGACTTTGGTCGCTCTTCCCAGCTGCTGCCGGCGGTGACTTCCCAGTTGCCCAGCATCTGGGCCCACCCGCCGGGTGCCAAAACGCCGGGCAGGTCCGCCACCAGGGAGGCCACGATCCCGTCGCCCGGCAGGCCGCCGTCGCGGTAGGTGAACTGGTCCGCCGCGTCCTCGCCGGCACTTCGCGGGGTGATCACGAACGGCGGGTTGGAGACCACCAGGCCGAATTCTTCACCGGCCACCGGCTCCAGGAGTGAACCCAGGCGCAGGCTGACCCGGTCTTCGAGGCGGTCCGGGTCGACGGACAGCGCCTCCGCATTGAGCAGGATGTTGAACCGCGCGTAGGCCAGGGCACGTTCGGAGATGTCGGTGGCGGTCACGTGCTGGCAGTGGTGCAGCAGGTGGAAGGCCTGGATGCCGCACCCTGTCCCCAGGTCCAGCGCGCGCTCGGTGTGGCGGCGGATGGTGGTCTGCACCAGGGTGGTGGATGCCTGCCCTATGCCCAGGACGTGGTCATGCCGGAGCACCCCGGCCTGCTGGTGGGCGGCGAGGTCGCTGGCCACCCAGAGCTCCGCGCCGCCGCTGCCGTCCTCATTCTTGTCCCAGCCGTACGGCCTCAGGTCAGCCTTCGCCGTAAGGAGCCCGGAGCCGGGGACGGGCTGCACCAGCCCCAGTTCGAGGAGGCCGTCGGCCCCGGTGCCCGGCAGTGCGGCGTCGAGCATTTCCTTTTCCTGGGGTTCGGCGAGGAGCCAAAGGCGGACGACGGCGGCGAGCGGCACAGCGCCGGCGTCGGCCCGCACCGCCTGCTCAACTGCGAGGACCGCGGGGATGATCTGGTCCCGGTTCAGCGCCGCCGAGGCCTCAGGGCCCAGCAGTTGGGCCACGCCGTCGAGCGTGTAGTCCAGCCCGCGCAGGTCGGCGGCGAGCGCGGACAGCAACGCGGGGAGGTCGCTGCGGGGAGCGTCGGGAGTGTTTCCGGCGGTGAACTCATAAGGGGATGCAGGCACCGCTCAAGTTTAGTCCGGGGTGGGTGCGGGGTACGGTGGTCCCATGCCTTCCCGCTCTGCCTTCCTTCCGCGCGCCCGCATGGCCGCCGCTGCACGCCGTTCGCTGCCGGGGGCAGTGGTTGCCGCTGGCCTCTGCCTTGCCGTGGCAGGGTGTTCACCGTCGAATCCGGTGGAAAACGCAGATGTATCGAAGTGGCGGGCCACAGCGATGCCGTCGTCCCCGGCTGTTGTTGTTCTCCAGGATTCCGGCAAGATCCTCAACCGGGACCGCATTGTGCAGGAGGCCGCCAGGGTTCCCGCGGGCAGCTACACGCTCACGGCGGTGTGCGACGGCACCGGCAAGGCCTTCTTCGCCGTGTCCCTGGACGGCAAGGCCGTAGCCGAAGCCGGTGCCGCCTGCAACGGCCGGCAGGAGGCCACCCGGATCAACCTGCCCGCCGCGGGCCGGGTCGAAATCAGCAGCTCCAGCGTGGACGCTCCGCTGCTTTACGCCTACCAGCTGGCACCGGCGCAATAACGCCGTTCCGGCTCTGGCCTGCTGCCCGGCGGGGGCTTAAAGTCGGACTATGCCCAGCGTGCGGGGATTCTCCACGCCCCTTCCGGAAGGGACAGCACGGGCGCCGCTGGCGCTGAAGCCGGCCGCCGCCGTCGCCCTTGGACTTGTGCTTGCGGCAGGTGCCCTGGCTGGCTGTGAATATACGTACGACGACGGCCGGGCCTCCAGCGCGCAGGACACCACGACCGCTGCCCCGGCGCCGGCGTTCACCCGCGACCCGTTGCAGCAGGATCCGGTCGGCGAGGCCGATCTGGGGGACTGGCAATCGCGGGCGCTTCCGGGCACCACGGGCCCCGTGGTCCAGGCCGAGGCAGGACTCCTCGCTGCCGCGGAAGTCCGCACCGTCCGGTCGCCGGTGCTGGCAACCGGAACCTACATGCTGGCCATCGCGTGCCGCAGCCAGCGCCGGGTGACCTTCACGGTCAGCACGGAGACCCTTACCTTGGTGGATCTGGGCCTGCGGTGCGGCGTCAACCGCCAAAACGTCATTTATGTATCGACGGACAGCGTGCTCACGGTCCGGGTGGAGGCCCGGACCGCAGCGGACTATGCGTTCCGTGTGGAACGGCTCTGAGCCCTGCCGGCACGGCAACCGGGGTCAGGCCGCGGCGTGCCCGGTGGCGGGTCAGGCCGCGGCGCAGCCGTCCGGGCAGCGGAGCGTCTCCGGGTTCGCGGCGCAATCGGCGCAGTACAGCGTCAAGGTGCGGCAGCTCGGGTTGGAACAGTTCTCGAATTTGCTGGTGGGCGCCGAACACCGGACGCACTGGCCAATGGTCTTGGCGTCCTCGCTGAACTCCAGGTGCATGCGCTTGTCAAAGACGTAGAGCGAGCCTTCCCAGAGGCCCTGGTCCTTGAACGCCTCGCCATACCGGACAATCCCCCCGTCCAGCTGGTACACCTCTTTGAAGCCGCGGTTCACCATGAGGCTGGACAGCACCTCGCAGCGGATGCCACCGGTGCAGTAGGTCACCACCGGCTTGTCCTTCAGGGCGTCGTACTTGCCGGATTCCAGCTCCTTGATGAAGTCGTGGGTGGTGGCGACGTCCGGTACCACGGCGTCCTTGAACCGGCCGATCTGGGCCTCGAAGGCGTTCCGGCCGTCGAAGAAGACCACGTCCTCGCCGTCCTTCTTCCTGGCGTCAACGAGTTCGTGGAGCTGCTCCGGCTTCAGGTGCTTCCCGCCGCCCACCACGCCCGCCGCGTCGACCTTGAGTTCCCCGGGCGCGCCGAAGGAGACGATCTCGTCCCGCACTTTCACGCTGAGCCGCGGGAAGTCCGCCGCGCCGCCATCGGACCATTTGACGTCGATGTCCCGGAACCCGGCATACTCCCGGGTGGTCTTGACGTACTGCTTAACTGCACCGATTTCCCCGCCCACGGTGGCGTTGATCCCGTCCTTGGAAATGATGATGCGGCCGGTCAGTCCCAGCTTCTCGCACAGGGCACGCTGCCAAAGGCGGACAGCCTCCGGGTCTGCAAGGGGGGTAAAACCGTAAAAGAGCACAATCTTGTTCAAAGCCACGTATTTAAGGGTACCGGCTACGTTTGTCCCTCTCCGGCGTGGCACCGGCCGGCAGGGCCCGACGCTGATCACAATTGCATAAGCACTGCCGCCCCCTCTGTTGCTTCCGATCGGGCTGGAATAGTGTTCTTGCCATGAGCCCGGAAACCCTGGTTGAAGACATCACTGGCCTGCTCGAAGTGTGGGTTGCCGGCTGGGCCGGATGTCGCGGCTACCGGACCTCCACGGAGGGTCGATTTCCCGCCGCGCTCCGCGCTGACACCAGCGGGGAGTGGGAGATCTTTGCGTCCGAACCCACCGACGATGAGTTCGGCGCCCTCGCCGCCAGGACGGCGGAATCCCCCGCCCGGGTCCTGACCATCCTCACCAACGATCCCTCCCGGTACGCGGCCCTGGCAGCCCGGCAAGGCCTGAACGTCACCTCTGATTCGCAGACCATGATGATTGTGGACATGGAGACGCAGGACGCTGAGGACCCCTGGCTTTCCGACGACGACCTGAACCTGTCCACTTTCGAACAGGACGGTGTCCACTACGCGGAGGTCCGCTCCGGGGACGCCATCGCGGCCAGCGGCAGGGTGTTCGTGGTGGGTGACACCGCCGTGTTCGACAAAATCATCACGGAGCCGGCGTTCCAGCGCAGGGGCCTGGGCAGCTTCATCATGCGCGCGTTGGCAGCCCAGGCCTTCGGGCACGATGTCCGTACCGGCCTGCTGCTGGCTTCATTGGATGGGCAGAAGCTCTACTCGCATCTTGGCTGGACCACGGTGGCGCGGGTCCTGATGCTGTCTGCGTCCCATGACGGAGCGGACCTCTCGCTGAGCTGACCCTGCTCCCGCCGGAGGCAGCCCTGCGGTTTTCCCGTCGGCGAACCGGGGACATGGGCCCGGTGCCGAATGGAAGAATGGTGGGGTGAACCCCCATGACTCCCTGATTCCCTTGCTGGGCCGCGGCCCGGAACCGGAGCAGCTGCGTCATGTCCGCACCATACCGGCGCGGGAGGCAGTCCACGCGCCCTGGCCTGATTGGGTTCATCCGGATATTGCTGCGGCGTACGGCTCGCTGGGGATCCGCGAACCGTACCGGCACCAGGTGGACGCGGCCGATGCCGCGCATTCGGGCCAGCACGTTGTGGTGGCTACCGGCACTGCGTCCGGCAAGTCCCTGGCGTACCAGCTGCCGGCGCTGGATGCGATCCACCGGTCCGAGCTGCGCGTACTTGCGGACCCGGGCAAGATCCACGACGACGGCGCCGTCACCCTTTACCTCTCCCCCACCAAGGCGCTGGCGGCGGACCAGCTGAACGCCATCCGCGCCCTGAAGCTGCCCACGGTCCGGGCGGAAACCTACGATGGCGACACCGATCCCTCCGCCCGGCGGTGGATCCGGGACCACGCCAACTTCATCCTGGCCAACCCCGACATGCTGCACTTTGGCATCCTCCCCAACCACGCGTGGTGGGCCGGTTTCTTCCGCCGGCTCCGCTACGTCATCGTGGACGAAGCACACAGCTACCGGGGTGTGTTCGGTTCGCACGTGGCCAACCTGATGCGGCGCCTCCGCCGGATCTGCGCCTACTACGGCGCCGGGACCGCATTCCCAGAACCGGTGTTCATTGCCGCCTCAGCGACCGCTTCCGAGCCCGATGCCTCCTTCTCCCGCCTCATCGGCGCGCCCGTCAAAGCAGTGTCCCGCGACTGCTCCCCCCACGGCGCCACCACCGTGGCATTCTGGGAGCCGGCACTGACCGAGGTCAGGGGCGAGAACGGAGCCAAGGAGCGGCGCACAGCCGTGGCGGAAACCTCGGACTTGCTGGCCAACCTGGTGTCCGCCCGGATCCGCACCATCGCCTTCATCAAGTCCCGCCGCGGAGCAGAGACCATCTCGGCCATCACCAAGCGCCTCCTTGACGAGGTCGATCCGAGCCTGCCGCAACGGGTCGCCGCGTACCGTTCGGGGTACCTGCCGGAGGAACGCCGGGCCGTGGAGAAAGCCCTGCGGTCGGGCCAGCTGCTGGGCGTTTCCAGCACGTCCGCATTGGAGCTCGGGATCGATATTTCGGGCCTTGATGCCGTCCTGGTGGCGGGCTGGCCGGGCACGCGGGCATCGCTGTTCCAGCAGATCGGCAGGGCCGGCCGGGCGGGCCAGGACGCCATTGCCGCCTTTGTGGCCAGCGACGACCCCCTGGACACCTTCCTGGTAAACCATCCCGAAGCCATCTTCGACGTGTCGGTGGAGGCAACGGTCTTCGACCCCTCCAACCCCTACGTTCTGGGGCCGCACCTGTGCGCGGCGGCGGCCGAACTTCCGCTGGGCCCGGCCGAGCTGGACCTCTTTGGGCCTACCGCTGAAATGCTCCTGGACCGGCTGGTGGCCCAGGGCTACCTTCGGCGGCGGCCCGCGGGCTGGTTCTGGACCCACTCGCAAAGTGCCGCGGCGATGGTCAACCTCCGGGCGGACGGCGGCGGCCCCGTGAGCATCGTCGACGCCGAGACCGGATCCCTCCTTGGCACCATGGACTCGCCGCAGACCCACTACCAGGCCCACACCGGTGCGGTGTATGTCCACCAGGGCGACACCTACGTGGTGGAGGACCTGAACGAGGACGACCACTGCGTCATGGTCCGCCGGGCCAACCCGGACTACTACACGACCGCCCGGGACGTAACGCAGATCGAAGTCCTGGAGACCCTGCGGACCATGCAGTGGGGGGACGTGACCGTCCACTTCGGCGACGTGAAGGTGACCACCCAGGTTGTCTCCTTCCAGCGCAAGGCCTTGATTTCCAATGAAGTCCTGGGCGAGGAGCCGCTGGAATTGGGTGCCCGCGACCTCTTCACCAAGGCCGTGTGGTTCGTAGTCGACAACCGTTCGCTGACTGGCGCTGGCCTCATCGAGGCGCAGTTCCCGGGGGCCCTGCACGCTGCGGAGCACGCCGCCATAGGACTCCTGCCGCTGGTGGCGTCCAGCGACCGGTGGGACATCGGCGGGGTGTCCACTGCCCTGCACGCCGACACCGGGGTGCCCACCATATTCGTCTATGACGGGCACCCCGGTGGAGCCGGCTTTGCCGAACGGGGATTCGACAAGGCCATGGTCTGGCTGGCGGCGACCCGCGATGCCATCAAGGCCTGCGAATGCGAAGCAGGTTGCCCATCCTGTGTGCAGTCCCCTAAATGCGGCAACAAGAACAACCCGCTGGACAAGGCGGCGGCGGTTACCCTCCTGGACGTGCTGCTCAAGGACGCCACTGAACCCACTCCGGTGGATCTCGAAGCCCGGAGCTGAACCCGGCACGGGATCTCCATCCCTATGGCGGAGGACCTGCCCGGGCCCGTCCGGTCGCGGCACCCAGCAGCGGCCGTTCGCCGAGCTCAGTCAGCACTTCAACAGTTTGTCCCGAACCCTCGGAGCAGCTCACTACCGTCGCTGCATGGCGGGCTGCCACTTCGGCCGCGACCGTGCAGGGGTTCCCCGTGGTGAGGCCGCGGAGGGCGTCCGCCCCGGCGAGGGCTGCGAGGTCCGCTGCCGTTGCGGCCCTGCCGGCGAGCACCGCAGCCTGCGCAAGCAGCAGCATGACAGCCATTGCCGTGATGACCACCAGGGCCAGCCCGGCCGCAAGGACCGTCCCTGAGCCACGTTCACGGCCATCCGCGGGGCTTTGCATCACCTGACGGCCCCGGCATCGCTCGTGCCTTCGCCGACGCCGCCAGCGCCGGTCCCTGGAGTCTCGCTGCGCGTGGAAGCGCGGGCGGTGAGGGTCCACGGAATCGAGGAACCCAGTGGGCCCGGGACCCGGTCGGTGACCGTGACATTGAACCACCCGGCGTCGGCGGAGACTGACGCGGTTGCCGAACCGCCGGCGAGCGTCCTGACGGTCCGTTCCACCGTTGCGGGGTCCTCGCCCCGTGCCAGGGCCCTGGCGCCGGCCCGGGCTCCCTCTTCGATGCGAAGCTGCGTCATGCCCGCGGCCGCCCCGGCCAGCAGCATGGCCAGCAGTCCAAGCACGGCAGGCAGCGCCACGGCGAACTCGGCCGTTACTGTGCCCCGGGCGTTCGCCGTCCTGTCGGCCGGTTCCGGGTCCCCGTTGACGCGGGCCGCCATGGAGGCCACCGCTTCAGGTGGCTTCCGTGGCGTGAGTACCCCTGCTCCCGAACGCGTCACGGCAGCGCCAAGGCCGTGCGGATGAGGTTGAGGAGAAAACCACGCACCTCGTCGCTGCGGAGGATGAACACCAACAGCCCGGCGAATCCGACGGCGGCCAGGGTAGCGATGGCGTATTCGGCCGTGGCCATGCCGGCTTCGGAGCCCAACAGCCGAACGCTGCGCCGGACCCTGGTGACAGCAACTCCGGTACCGGCTCCGGCTCCGGCACCGGCACCGGGATAGAGCTCCACCACGTTGCCAGGCCACGCCAACGAGTTTGCTCGAGAGGGCAACCCCGTTCCCGGTGCCTGCGGATCGAATGCGACGGGAACTGAGGCGGCTGCCGCAGATCCGGTGGCGTAGGCGAACGGCCTCCCGGAGGCGCGGCCACGGCTGCCGGTTCGTCCCGTTGGCGCGTACCGGGAAGCGGCCACAGCGGATGTTCCGGCGGAGTAGTTGCGGCGGTAGTAGTAGTTGATGGACATCTGGTTTCCTTTCCGATGATGCCGGCAGTGTTCCGGCGCTCCTGACTCTTCCCGGCGCAGCAGTTGCCGGTAAGTGATGGGATGGGCTAAGTGGATAAGCCGTGCCCCTTCGCCGCTGTGGAGGAGGGGACGTGCAGCCGCGAAGGGATGCCTAGGCCCCGGACGGCACCAGGGCCAGCAGTACCGGAACGACGCCAAGGCAGATGAAGGCCGGCAGCGAGCAAAGGCCCAGGGGTATCACCAGCTTCACGCCGAGTGAAGCGGCGCGCTTTTCGGCCTCCCGGAAGCGTTCCCGGCGAAGCCGTGCAGCCTGGGCATACAAGATCGCCGATGACGGTGCACCTGTCAGTACAGCGAAGCCGAGGGCGTCCCGCAGCTCCAGGATTTCGGGGAGCCGGACGGCGGAGCTGCGCCAGGCTGTGTGCCAGTCGGCGCCGATGGCGAGCGCCGAAACCACCGGCCGCAGCGAGTCCCGGTACCGGGGAGCAGCCGAAGTGGCCACCAGGTCGAGGGACCGGCCAATCCCGGCGCCCGCATCCAGCATCGCGGCCACAAGCTCGAGCATCATGGCTGTGTCCTTCAGGCCACTGTCCTCACGGGCTGACGCCTTCTTAGTACCTGCCGCCCGCTGGGTCCGGTCAGCGGCAGGCAACAGCCGGTGCAGCCGCCGACGCGTCACGGCCTGGCTGGAACAGGCGAGCCAGGCCCCGGCCGCGAGCAGCAGGAACAAGGCCACGCCCGGCACCCACCCCGTAGTCACGGCGTCCCTGGCCCGGCAGCGGCAGCAACCAGCTTGGCGGACCAGGCCCTTCCCGCGGCGGTGAGGACCACCCCGCCGACCAGCGCGGCCAGTCCGAGGGGTGTCCCCAGCAGGGTGGCCAGCGGATCCACGCCCAGGGCGGCGCCGAGTCCAAGGCCCATCAAAGGAAGCCAGGTCAGGAGCCGGACCGTTGCCTTGGGACCGGCGAGGGCTGTTTGCCGGGCCGCATCCGCATCATCCTCCGCCTCCAGCTGGGCTGCGAACCGGGTCAGCACATCGGCGAGCGGACAACCGCTCGCCTCGGCAATGTCAAAGCAAGCGGCAAGCTCCAGCCAGGTCCTTGCGTCGCGGCCCCGGGACGGGAGCGCCGTGGATACTGCCCGGCGGATGGTTTCCGAAACGGGTGCCCCGGTGGCGGCAGCGGCCCGCGCGGAAGCGAGGACGGCGGCAGAACCCGCCGTCAGGACCGGCCCGGAAGGCGCCGAGCCGGAGGGCGCCCAGCCGGAGGGCGCCGCGCCGGGCAGGGGTGCGTCCCCCGGGCGCCGGTTTGCATCGTCACCCGTGCCATAAACCGTCCACAGCTCATCCCACAGCCGCGCCGGCGTCCGGCCGCCCCGCAGCAGCGCCGCCAGCTGCTGCACGATGAGAGTCAGGCCTGGGCTCCGGACCTGCGCGCGGCCGACTGCAGCCCTGCCCCACGGCAACGCCCGTCCCTTCCCGGAGCCGGACACTTTGGTCCTGTGGCCCGTTGCCGTGCGCAGCCTGGAAGCAGCATCCAGGCGAGGCTTGAAGAGCAACAGCGCAGCGCAGGACAGGAGGATGGTGAGGAGAAGCGTCACAGGGCACCCTCGGCATCCATTCCCAGCCGGGCAGCAAGCGCCGGCCAGCCCGGACCGGGGACGCCCGATTCCCCCACCGCCGGCTGCACGGCCAGTCCCTGCGGTCCATCGGCAATGAGTCCAATGGACTGGATTTCCCTGCCCCTCGGCGTCCTGCCAACGTGGATGACGACGTCCAGGGCGCTGGCTGCCTGGAGGCGGACCGCTTCCGGACCCAGCCCGGCGAGTGCTCCCAGCGCGTTGAGCCGGGCGGGGACCGCGGCAGCCGTGTTCGCATGGATGGTTCCGCCGCAGCCGCTGTGCCCGGTGTTCATCGCAGTCAGGAGCTCACGGACCTCTGCGCCCCGGCACTCCCCCACCACCAGCCTGTCAGGGCGCATGCGCAGGGCCTGGCGGACCAGCTCCCCCAAGTCGACGGCGCCGCCGCCTTCAAGGTTCCCATGGCGTGATTCGAGGGCCACAACGTGGGGGTGGACCGGGTTGAGTTCCGCCGCGTCCTCGATCAGGACCAGCCGTTCGTCCGGGGAACACAGGCCCAGCAGGGTAGACAGCAGCGTGGTTTTCCCTGATCCTGTGGCGCCGCTGACCAGGAAGCTCAACCGCCGCTCGAGAATCCGTTCCAACACGTCCTGCACCCGATGGGTGAACATGCCTCCCGTCCGCAGCTCCTCCATGGCGAAGACGCGCTCCCTGCGGATCCGGATGCTGAGCAGCGTCCCGGACGTGGAAACCGGCGGCAACACGGCATGGACACGGTAGCCGCCGGCAAGCCTGACATCGACACACGGTGAACCGTCATCCAGGCGGCGGCCGCCGGCGGCCACCAGCCGGCAGGCAAGCGCGCGCAGCTGGGACTCGCCATCGAACACCACCGGGACGCGTTCAATGCCGGCGCCGCGGTCCACCCACACGGAATCGGGGGCGTTGACGAAGATGTCTGTAACTGCGGGGTCACGCGTGAGCTCCTGCAATGGGCCCAGCCCGTTGAGCTCGGCGCTGATCCGTTCCACCGCGGCGAGCGCTCCGGCGGTGCCCAGCAGCTTGCCGGTGGCCTGGACGGCCGCAGCGACGCGGGAGGGGGTCACAGCCCCTGCCTCGGCCATCATTGAGTCACGGACAGATTCCAACAGCCCTGAATCGACCCGGCCACGTCCGGCACCATCCCTTCCGTGCTCCGGGCGGACGGCCTGGCTTGCCTCCAGGATCCGGGCGCTGCGCCGTGCGCCCAGGCCTGCGGGACCGGCCGGGCTGACGATGGCGGGGGCGGGACTCGAAGGGGCACCGGCCGCGCGCCTCATGCGGCATCCCCCGCCTGCAGGTCCTCGCCAAGCCAGTCGAGCACGGTGGCGCCGAAATGCCGGATTGCCCGCCGCTTCCCACAGTCCAGCAGCCGGCCCGACTCCATGGCCCCGGGGACAGCCCGGAGCTCCGGCATCCGGCCCTGCACCGGCAGCCCGACGGCATCGGCGATCAGGGAACTGTCCAGTGCTGCACCGGGCCGGCCACGCACCAGCAGGGCTGCTTCCACCGGCGGGAGTTCCTGGAGCAGCCGCACCGCCGCCACCGCCGCCTTCAGTTGTGCCGGCACCACCACCATGATCCGGTCGCAGTCCCAGGCCACAGTCCGGAGCGGCTCTGAACCCCTGCCCACATCCACGACCACCAGCTCATAGCCCCGGCGGCCAGCGTCAAGCACCCCGGCTGCGGCCGCAGCAGCGACGGGGGACGGCTGTTCCCGGGTTGCGGGCCAGGACAGGAAGGAGAAGCCTCCTGCCACCGGCAGGGAATCGGCCAGTTGGAGGGGGTCGATACTGCCCCTGGCCTCGGCGAGGTCCGGCCAGCGCAGTCCGGGGGTTTCCTCGGCGGCGAGCGCCAGTTCAAGGCCCCCGCCCCAGGGGTCGCCGTCAACGAGCAGCACGCGCGCCCCCAGGCCAGCCGCGGCCTGGGCTATCCAAATAGCGGCAGTGGTGGCCCCTGCCCCGCCGCAACCACCCGTGATGCCAAGGACCAGGCCGCCCGGGCCCGGGGAGCGCGACCGGCTCAGGTGGTCCGCCAGCCAGGCAGCAGCATCGGGCAGCACGGCAACCCGTTCGGCACCCAGGGCGGCCGCGAGGTGCCAGAGGCTGTCGCCTTCGCCGTCCAGGCCTATCAGGACTGCGGGCGTGCGCCGGCGTGGTGGCAGTTCCCGCACGTCGCTGCCCACCAGGACTGCTGAGGCGGCGTCCCAGTAGCGTCCGGCCTCCACCGCGTCCGGAACAGCGCGCAGTCGGGAGCCGGCGGCCGCCACGATGCGTTCCACTTCGGCGCGGAGGACGGCGGATGAGGTAACCAGCAGCACTTCCCCCGCACCGTCCGGCGCTGACCCATTCGGATGGGAACTGTTCGGCAGCCAGGGTGCGCCGGCGGCCGCGTTGTCCTGCGACGGAGCACGGGCTGGTGATCCCCGGCCCGGTGGGCGCCGGAGAGAATCCGGGACCTGCTCCGGCCCGGGTTGCGCTGCATTCAGCTGATGCCTGCTCATGCAGCCACTCTGCCGCGGCAGCAAACGCCAGTTAAGGGGGAACCTCCCCTATGTGGACAACCAAGCAACCCCTCCCGGCAGGGCACAATGGGAGCATGTACCTACTGCTTGCCGCCCACCCCCGCGGCGCGGCACTGCAGGAACTGACACAGGCCGGCCACCCCTTACCCGCCAACCCCGAACCGAGGGTGGTGGCACCTGGCGGGCTTGCCGGCGTCGTCCGTGAATTGGAGGCCCGGCGCCCGGGCGGCCAGCCGCCCCGCTGGATCTGGCACCGGACCCAGGACTGGTACCCCGCGCTGCTCGCCGCCGGCGTGGAAGTGGAGCGCTGCTACGACGTCACGCTGTGCGGCAACATCCTGGCCTTTTCGCAGTTCAGCGCCCAGACCGATTACGCCAAAAACACCGACAGGGTTCCGGTGGAGGATCCCCTGCTTCCACCGAAAACCCTGCTTCCCCCGCGTCCCCCTGCCGACCAGGGCGCGCTGTTCGACGAACCTGCCGCCGGGCCGGCGCCGGGGTGGACCCTGGATGAACTCCGCGCCGAGTATGCTGCCCAGCAGGGAGCCCTGGCCGCCGTGGGGACAGAGGAGAACCGCCGGAACCGCCTGCAGTTGCTGCTCGCGGCGGAGTCCGCAGCCGCTATGGTGGCCGCGGAGATGCAGCACGCCGGGGTCCCGTGGCGGGAGGACCTGCACGAACAGATCCTGGTGGGCCACCTGGGTCCCCGCCCGCCCGCCGGACAGCGTCCGCAACGCTTGGAGGCGCTGGCTGCGGAGCTGCGCGCCCTGCTCAACTCCCCGGGGCTCAACCCGGATTCGCCGCAGGACCTGATGCGGGCCCTGCACCGCAACGGCATCGAGGTGAAGAGCACCCGGAAATGGGAGCTTCGAGAATCCAGCCACCCCGTCATCGAGCCGTTGCTCGAATACAAGAAGCTTTCCCGCCTCCACACGGCCAACGGCTGGTCCTGGCTGGACGTCTGGGTGGACGGCGGACGGTTCCGCCCCGAGTATGTGGTGGGCGGAGTGGTTTCCGGACGCTGGGCCTCCCGGGGCGGAGGCGCACTGCAAATCCCGCGCCAGGTCCGCGGTGCGGTGCATGCAGATCCGGGCCACAAACTGATCGTCGCGGACGCCTCGCAACTGGAACCTCGTGTCCTGGTGGCCCTGGCCCAGGATTCCACCATGGCCGAGGCGGCACGGGACCAGGACTTATATGCCGGCATCGCCGCCAAGGGCTTCGGCGGGGACCGGGCCAAAGCGAAGATGGCACTGCTGGGCGCCATGTACGGGGCAACCTCCGGTGAGGCAGGCCGCCTGATGCCGCAGCTGGCGCGCACCTATCCGCGCGCCGTCGACTTTGTGGAGCGTGCGGCGCGGGCGGGTGAAGCCGGTGGAACGGTGACCACCCGGCTGGGCCGCAGCAGCCCGCCGCCCTCGGAGCGGTGGTTCCTGAGCCAGCGCTCCACCACCGCCGAAGAGCAGCGGCGGGCAGAGTCCATCGCCCGGTCCCGCGGGCGCTTCACCCGGAATTTCGTGGTCCAGGGCTCCGCAGCGGATTGGGCGGCATGCTGGCTCGCGGAATTACGACGGCGCCTGCGCACCTTGGCGACGGCGGGAACCGGCGCCAGCGGCGGCGGCCCTGTCCGGGCCGAGTTGGTCTTCTTCCTGCACGATGAGGTGATGGTGCATGCACCCGCGGACAGGGTGGACGCCTGCATCGCAGCCATTGAGGAATCAGCCGTGGCGGCGAAGGAGCTGTTGTTCGGGCGGATCCCGGTGGAGTTCCCGGTAAGCCTCGCTGTCGTCGACTCCTACGACCTGGCCAAATAGCAGGTCCCGCGGGTCCTGAAAATCCTGCCAACGAGACGCAAGGTAACCTACCCGGCAGTAGGTCGACGGGTGCGGTGGCGGAGGTTACAGTCGAAAGCGGTGACTGAAACAGACCGGTCCACACGCTGATGCAACGACGCATACCAGGGAGGTCCCCGTCCATGGCGGGAAGATTTGAAATACACCGCGCAGACGACGATTCGTACCGGCTGCGGCTCACCGACGCCGAGGGCAACACCGTTGCTTTTTCACCGACGTTCAAGTCCCTGGCCATGCTGCGCGACGGCATCAAGGCGATGCGGGAGAACGCGGCCACCGGAATCGTGGTGGATCTGCGCCGGCGGGCCTGAGGCCCCGGATACCCCCCTAGACACCCATCGGATGGAGCCGGTTCCGGTCCCAGGGAACCGACCAGCCCAACTGGTCGAAGAGGCCGCTCAGCACAATGCCGGTGAAACCCCACACCACCACGCCATTTACGGTGAACGCGGGACTGTCGAAGGTGCGGCCCGCGCGGTGGACCGTGGCCATCACCCGGTTGTCCGGGTCCAGCAGGTCCCGGACCGGCACCCGGAACACCTGCGCGGATTCCCCGTAATCCACCACGCGGACCGGTGAGGGCGCGTGCCACCACCCGAGGACTGGCGTCACCAGGAAGTTGCTGTATGCCAGGCCCAGTTCCTGGAGTGTTCCGAGAACTTCAACTCCGCCGGCATCGAGCCCTGTTTCCTCTTCGGCTTCCCGAAGCGCAGCCGCTACCGGGGTTTCGCCCTTGTCGATCCCGCCGCCGGGAAAGGCCACCTGGCCGGGGTGGGAGCCCAGCGTGTGGGCGCGTTCCAGGAGCAGGACGTCGAGGTCCGCCGGGGCGAGCGGTTTGCCGGATACAGCGGGGACGTCGTCAAGGACGCCGAAGAGCATCAGGACTGCAGCCCTGCGGGCACGTGCCGCATCAACGGTCAACGCCGCCCAGCGCGGATCAGGAGGTCCGGCCGTTCCGGTTTCGGCGCGCCGCACCAGCTCGGCGAGGTCTTCGCGTGCGCTCACGGGGTCCTCTTTTGGGAAGCCATCCGGATTTCCGCGGCACGGTGCTGCTCTGCCAGGTACCGCTCCAGCAGCTCCTCGCTGCCGGGGGCCAGTTCGTATTTGAGGAGCTTGGCTGCCTTGGCGGGGTCGGTTTCGCCCAGCCCGTAGCTGGGGCACCAGGTGGCAACGGGACAGGCGCCGCAGGCGGGTTTCCGGGCGTGGCAGACGCGGCGGCCATGGAAAATCACCCGGTGGGACAGCATGGTCCAGTCCCTGCGCTCGAACAGCTCCGCCACGTCCTGTTCGATCTGCACGGGATCCTCTGACTGCGTCCAGCCAAACCGCTTGGCCAGCCGGGCAAAGTGGGTGTCCACCGAGATGCCCGGGACGCCGAAAGCGTTGGCGAGCACCACGTTGGCCGTCTTGCGCCCTACCCCGGGCAGCGTGACCAGTTCCTCCATCCGGCCCGGAACCTCGCCGTCGAACTCGTCCACCAGCCGCGTGCACAGGGCCTGGACGTTCTTCGCCTTGGCACGGAAGAACCCGGTGGGTTTGAGGATGGCCTCAAGCTCCGTGGGATCCGCCTCTGCCAGTGCCCGTGCATCAGGCCAGCGCGCGAACAGCACCTTGGTGACCTGGTTGACCGTGACGTCGGTGGTCTGGGCGGACAGGACAGTGGCCACGAGCAGTTCGAACGGGTTCCGGAAGTCCAGTTCCGCGTGGGCGTACGGGTATTTCTCGGCCAGGGCCCTATGGATGCGCCGCGCCCTCCGCTTCAGCGCGAGGACTGATTCGGATGAGACCACGGGCATCCCCGTGGCCTGGCCGGTCTTGGTGCGGGCCCCGGCCACCGGTGTCAGCCGCGCTCGATGTTGCTGAGGTCGCGCAGGACGCCCAGCCGTCCGTCAGTGTGCTGCACCAGGAACTCGTGGCCGCGGTCCTCGAGCGCCAGCACCCAGCCACCGGGCTCGATCACGAAGGCGGGCGCTCCGGTGCGGGGATCGAACGCGGTGCGGTGCTGGGCCACGGCGAACCAAAAGGCCTCGTGGATCGGCTGCCCGTCGGTGTCATCGTGGCGGCTTGCCGGGTCCACCGTTGCCCCGATGGGCTGTTCGGACCGGACCTGCTGGTGTACCGCGGTGGCAGCGGGCGGCTCCCACGCCGCCTGGGGGGCATTGGCCGCAGGAATGTCCGCGTGCCGGGTCTCGCCGGCATCCGGCACAGGGGCAGGACGAACGACGTCGGCTGCCTGGGTGGGCGGCCCGGCCTCCACTTCAGGGGCAGGGCGGACGACGTCGGCTGCCTGGGTGGGCGGCCCGGCCTCCACTTCAGGGGTCCGTTCGGAAGCTTCGCGGGCGGGCGCGGTCGATGCGGACCCGGCAGGCCCGTGGGCACCGGATGCGGCGGCCGCGGCACCGGCTCCTGCGGCGGCAGCTGCGGCTCCGGCGGTTCCCGGGTTTGATGTCCCGGCGGCGGCCACCGGAACGGCAGCGGTGGCGGGCGCATGTGCCGAGCGGACAGGTTCAGGCTTCGCAGGTTCAGGGCTCGGGCTGGCAGATCCAGGCTGGACCGCCGAGGAACCGGCACCGGCACCCCCGAAGATGCCGGCGCCCTTGAAGCCGGCCTTGGACTGGTTGGCGCCGGTCTCCGGCTTGGGCGCTTTAGGGGCCCGCGGCTTCCGGGCCGGGACCGCGGCTTCCCGGGCCACGACATGCGCCGGCATCTCGGGCCGGTCCTTGAAATCACCGGACAGATAGGGCACGAAACGGCCCAGCACCGTGGCAACGAACAGGACCAGGGAGCCGATCAGGCCCACCAGCAGGCTGGTCACATAGCCGCCCGCAACGGACAGGAAGAAGAAAGCCACGGCGAAGGAGGCCACCACGGAGGCGAACTGGTCAATTGAGAGCGAACCCACGCGTATCTTCGTGGCGGGGGCGAGCCTGCGCGCGGCGAAGAGTGCACTGGCGATCAACGGCAGGATGATGCCCAGCCCCAGGAAGAACAGGTTGTTCAGGTTCCACAGGTTGTAGCGGGTACCGAAGAGGGGCAGCAGGGACGCGACGAACAGGATCAGCGTGCCGGCAAAGACAGCGAGGTCCCGCACGGTGAACGGGCCCAGAACCGCCTGGTGGGCGTTGGGGTCGATCTTTCCGGAGGCAGCCTTGGGTCCGGCAGCCTGTCCCGTTGCCGCGTTGCCGGCGGGGGCAGGGTGCCCTGGTCCCCCGGCGGCGGATCCGGAGCCTCCGGGACCTGACCCGGTGTCCGGGGCCGTTCGCTGGCCGAAGCTCTGCTGGTTCATTCTGCTCTCCTTAGCGTGGCGGCACCGGGCCCGGTCCGGACCCGAAAACTGTGCCGTCTTGACATGCGGCCCTGCCCCGGCCGGGCACTGTTTATGCCTGGCCGGGGCGGCCCAAAGTGAAGTCACAATTCCATCTCAGCCTAGTCAACAGCCTGGCTGATCACTAGCTGGAGCAGGCCCGCAGGGGACCACGGCAAGTAACGAAGACGCCATTCACCGCTTAAAAAATGCCGCTCATGGTCGCGTTTGTGACGGGGAGCACAGGGCGTGCGCGGCAAGCATTAGGCTAGGTTGCGGAACAGCTCTTTGCGGTACGTCCGCCCGGCTGGCGCCCAGTGCCGTGCGAACGGAGGGCCCTGCGCAGGCGGCGTTCCGCGCGGCGACGATCGATGAATGATGAGGTTCACATGTCCCAGGACACCCCCAGCTCCACGGCCACCGTTCCTTCAGCTTCCGCCCAGCCGGCGGACCAGGGCCACCAGGGCGATGCCTTCGCGAACCTGCTGCACGAAACCCGGGCCTTCCCGCCCTCCCCTGAGTTCGCGGCCGACGCCGTCGTTACCGCCTCCGAGTACGGAGAAGCGGACGCTGACCGGCCGGCGTTTTGGGCCAAAAAGGCGCGGGAACTGCTGACCTGGAACAAGGACTTCACGCAGGCCCTGGACTGGTCCGATCCCCCCTTCGCCAAGTGGTTTGTGGGCGGCGAACTCAATGCCGCCTACAACGCCCTGGACCGGCACGTCGAAGCTGGCAACGGCGACCGGGTGGCCATCTTCTTCGAGGGCGAACCCGGCGATACGCGGACCTACACCTACGCGCAGCTCACCGAAGAAGTGAAGAAGGCAGCCAACGCGTTCGAGTCCCTGGGCGTGGCCAAGGGCGACCGCGTGGCGGTTTACCTGCCCATGATCCCGGAGGCCGTGATCACCTTGCTGGCCTGCGCCCGGATCGGCGCGGTCCACTCGGTAGTGTTCGGCGGTTTCTCCGCAGAAGCACTGCGTTCGCGGATCGATGACGCCGAGGCCAAGCTCGTGGTCACCGCGGACGGCACCTACCGGCGCGACAAGCCCAGCCCCCTCAAGGCCGCCGTCGACGACGCCCTGGCCCACGACGGCCACACGGTACAGAACGTGGTGGTGGTCAAGCGCAACGGCCAGGACGTGGACTGGACCGAGGGCCGGGACCACTGGTGGGCAGACACCGTGGACACCGCGTCCGCCGAGCACACTGCCGTCGGCCACGACTCCGAGCACCCGCTCTACATCCTTTACACCTCCGGGACCACCGGCAAGCCCAAGGGCATCCTGCACACCACCGGCGGGTACCTCACCCAGGCGGCCTACACACACAAGGCAGTCTTCGACCTCCACCCTGAGACGGACGTCTACTGGTGCACGGCCGACGTCGGCTGGGTCACCGGCCACTCGTACGTCGCCTACGCGCCGCTCATCAACGGTGCCAGCCAGGTCATGTACGAAGGCACCCCGGACTCCCCGCACCAGGGCCGCTGGTGGGAGATCGTGGAAAAGTACAAGGTCTCCATCCTCTACACCGCCCCCACGGCCATCCGCACCTTCATGAAGTGGGGCTCGGAGATCCCGGCGAAGTACGACCTCTCCTCGCTCCGCGTACTGGGCTCGGTGGGCGAACCGATCAACCCCGAAGCCTGGATGTGGTACCGCAAGGTCATCGGCGGCGACAAGGCACCCATCGTTGATACGTGGTGGCAGACCGAAACCGGCGCCCAGATGATCGCCCCGCTGCCCGGCGTCACCGCCACCAAGCCCGGTTCGGCACAGGTGCCGCTGCCCGGCATCGCCGTGGACGTCGTCGACGAAATGGGCGAGTCCGTCCCGAACGGGCACGGCGGTTTCCTGGTGATCCGCGAGCCATGGCCCTCCATGCTGCGCGGTATCTGGGGTGACCCGGAGCGCTTCAAGGACACTTACTGGTCCCGGTTCGAGAACATGTACTTCGCCGGCGACGGCGCCAAGCGGGACGAAGACGGCGATATCTGGCTGCTGGGCCGGGTGGATGACGTCATGAACGTTTCCGGGCACCGGCTCTCCACCACGGAGATCGAGTCCGCACTGGTGAGCCACCCCGCCGTGGCGGAGGCCGCCGTCGTGGGTGCCACGGACGAAACCACCGGCCAGGCCGTCGTCGCGTTTGTCATCCTCCGGGGCGACGCCGCGAACAATGGCGACGCCACCGTCCAGGAACTCCGCAACCACGTGGGCAAGGAAATCGGCCCCATCGCCAAGCCGAAAAACATCCTGGTGGTGCCGGAATTGCCCAAGACCCGCTCGGGGAAGATCATGCGCCGCCTGCTCAAGGACGTCGCCGAAGGCCGCGACCCGGGCGACGCCACCACCCTGTCGGACCCGACCATCATGCAGCAGATCGCCGCGTCACTCCGGAAGTAGTCGCATCAGTTAGACGACGGCGCCGCCCTCCCCGGGCGGCGCCGTCGCCGTATGCTGGGAGCAAACCTGTATCCCCGATGAAGGAACCCGTTCACATGCTTGCAGCCGCCCGACACCAGGCCATCGTGGATGCTGTCCAGCGGGAGCGGGTGGTGCGGATTTCGGACCTGGCCGCGCAGCTGGGCGTGTCCTTGATGACCGTGCGCCGGGACATTGAGCAGCTCGAAGAGGGCGGGAAGCTGGAGCGCATCCACGGCGGCGCGAAACTGCCCGGGGACGCCAGCACGCATGAACCGGGCTTCGAGCTGAAGTCCACGCAGTTGACCGCGGAGAAAAGGGCCATTGCCGTGGAAGCGGCGGCCCTGGTCCATGAGGGCATGGCGGTTGGGTTAGGCGCCGGCACCACGACGTGGGCACTGGCCCGGGAGCTGGCCGAGGGTCCCCGCATTACCGTGGTGACCAACTCGATGCGGATTGCCGACCTCTTCCACCCCGGCGGGTCCACCGTGATCCTGATCGGCGGCGAACGCACGCCGTCGGACGCCCTGGTCGGGCCCATCGCCACGGCAGCCCTCAAGCAGCTGCACCTTGATGTCCTTTTCCTGGGCGTCCACGGCATGGATGCCCACGCCGGGTTCACCACGCCAAACCTGCTCGAGGCCGAGACCGACCGCGCTTTCGTGGCAGCCGCCCGCCGGACTGTGGTTCTGGCTGACCATACCAAGTGGGGCATGTTGGGTATCAGCTCCATCGCCGCATTTGATGATGTGGACGAGGTCATCAGCGATGACGGCCTCAGCGCCGAGGCCCGGCGCGTCCTGGGCGAACGTTCGAAGCTGCGCGTGGTCCCCGTATAGCCCATCAATTCTGGAGCCCGCAGTCCGCATACTTCGTAAGAATGCGCGGCGGGGAGGGCCAACCGATAGATTTGCAGGCATGACTGAAGCCTCCTCCACTGTCGCAGCCGGCCGCGGCACCATCCTCGTAATCAATGGCCCCAACCTAAACATGCTGGGTACGCGGGAGCCGCAAAAGTACGGCACCTCCACCCTCGCCGACGTGGAACAGCTGGCTGCCGCCGCCGGGAAGAACCACGGTTTCGCCGTGGAGTGCGTCCAGTCCAACCATGAAGGCGTCCTGCTGGACGCCATCCATGCGGCCCGGGATACCGCCGTGGGAATCGTCCTGAACGCGGGCGCCTTCACGCACACCTCCGTGGCACTTCGTGACGCCCTGGCAGCCGTGCAGCTTCCCGCCGTCGAGGTTCACATCACCAATGTGCACCAGCGGGAGGAATTCCGGCACCACTCCTACCTGTCGCCTGTATGCGCGGCAGTGATTGTGGGCGCGGGAGTGTTTGGCTACAAACTCGCCATCGACTACCTGGCAGAGGTCCTGTAGCCGGAAAAGACTACTTCTTGATGCACTGTCCCGAGGAAACCGGTGAGGACAGCGACGGCGCTTGCTCGGCTACCGGGTCCAGGTCACCCATGGTGATGGCGAACCCCACCTCGGCGTCCGAGGTTGCCTTGGCGAAGACCACTCCTGCCACCTGGCCGTCCGTGGTGAGCAGCGGGCCACCGGAATTTCCCGGCTGGACGTCACCGGCAAGGCGGTAGATGTCCTCCGGAGAGGGATTGTTGCCGTAGATGTCGGGAACCAGGACCGTGGCAATGTCCTGGACGGTGGCCGGCTTGGACTGGAACGGACCGCCGTGCGGGTACCCGGCGAACGCGGCCTGGCTTCCGCCGGGCAGGTCGCGGCTCAACTGCAACGGCTGCGAGGGCAGGTTGTCCACGGCCAAGACTGCAAGGTCGCGCCGGGTGTCGAAGTAGACCACCCGTCCGGGCATCGCGCCGCCGTCGGGCATTTCCACCACCGGCTGCGACACGCCGGCAACCACGTGCGCGTTGGTGACCACCCGGTCCTCTGAGACGACAAACCCGCTGCCGGTCTGGTTCTGCCCGCACTCATAGGCAGTGCCGGCAATCCTCAGCACGGACTGGGCAGCTTTGTTAAGCGCGGGCGTATTCGTGCTGGTGTTCGGCACCTGGACCGCCTGGCCCTGGTCCAGCCCTTCCAGCAGGGTGGGAATGCCGTTGCCGATCACCGTGGACCGCAGCTCCGCCATGGTGGCCTTGACCGGTGTGGGCGTCAGCCCGTCGATGAAGCGGATGACTTTGGATTCGGCCAACTGCTGGGACACAACGGGCACGCCGAGTGAACTGACGCTGAACGCCAGCATGGACATCACCAGGGCGGAGACCACGAGGTTCAGCGCCCCGCCCACGAGCCGGTCCACCGCCCGCAGGGGCCGGATCCGCACCACGCCGCGGAGTTGGCGCCCCACCATGGTTCCCAGGCCGTGCCCCAACGCCATCAGGACGACGGCGGCAGCGATGATCGCAGTGAGCCTCCACCCGGAGTCCTCAACGAACGTGCTGACCAGGGGGACGGCAAAGAACGCGGCGATGGCGCCGGCAGCAAAGCCCACAAGGCCGCCGACAGTGACCAGGAACCCATTGCGGAAGCCATAGATCAGGTATGACAGCAGCGCCAGGATCAGGACAATGTCCAGGACAGTCAGGCCGACCACAAAGGCTCCTTATTTACAGTTGAACCCCCATTCTAGTGGCGGACGCTGACAATCTTCTGTGGGCTGCCGCGGCCTGCGGAAGACCGGCTGCGGCCAGCCCGCCCGTGTTTCCCGTGCCAAGTTCGTCACAGAACCTTGAAAATTCTGAAACAATGGCAAAAGCGCCCACAGCCGATACTTTTACTCAGGAGATTTCATGGACATCGAGGTACTGCGCCGAGCACCCCTTTTCGCCACGCTCGACGACGACGCATTCCGGCTGCTGACGGACGAGCTCACCGAGGTGGACCTTTCCCGCGGTGCATCAGTGTTCCGCGAAGGCGACCAGGGTGACCAGCTGTACTTCATCGTCTCCGGCAAGGTGAAGCTCGGCCGCACGTCCCCGGACGGCCGCGAGTCGCTCCTGGCCATCCTCGGCCCGGGCGAGCTCTTCGGCGAGATGGCCCTGTTCGACCCCAGCCCCCGCACGGCCACCGCCACCGCGGTGTCCGAAACCCGGCTGGCCGGGCTCAAGAACGAGAGCCTGAACGCCCTGCTGCGCACCCGCCCCGAGGTCTCGGCCCAGCTGCTGCAGGCCCTGGCCCGCCGACTGCGGCGCACCAACGACTCCCTCTCGGACCTCGTCTTCTCCGACGTCCCGGGCCGCGTGGCCAAGGCCCTGCTGGACCTTGCGGACCGCTTCGGCCGCCCGGCCACGGACGGCGTCCTGGTGGCACACGAGCTCACGCAGGAGGAACTGGCGCAACTGGTGGGCGCTTCCCGCGAAACCGTCAACAAGGCCCTGGCCGAGTTCGTCCAGCGTGGCTGGCTCCGGCTCGAGGCCCGCGCGGTGGTCATCCTGGACATGCAGCGCCTCCGCCAGCGCTCCCGCTAGGACCATATAAAAAAGGCCGCCCCACGGGGCGGCCTTTTTATTGCGCACGGCGGAGCCGTCACACTGACGAGCTCAACCGGGCGGCGTCAGCGTTCCCGCTGGTGGTCCCCTGCCACGGTCTTGGCCGCCTCGACCTCGAGCATGAGCCTGCCGTCTTCTTCGACCAGGGCCGGCTGGTACACGTGGTGCTTCCGCTTGTAGCTCAGGTACGCGATGCAGCCGTTGGCCGTCGCCATCTTTTCCAGCATGATTTCAGAGCCCGGCACGAGCAGTTCGCCCAAGCGCCGGCCCACGGTGTTGTCTTGGCCGGCCTCGTCACCGAGGTTGCTGGTGTTCCGTTCCTGGACCACCTGCGCGGCGTTGACCCACCGGCCCCACACGCCTTTGCCCTCAAGCAGCGACGGTTCCTGGCCAAGCGGCTGGGTGGCCGCAAAGTACCGGGTGTCGAACCTGCGGTGCGCAAAGTCGGGGCTGCGCCAGTTGACCAGGGACTTCAGCAGGTCGGTGCGGAGGGAAAGTCCGCGCTTGCCCAGGACCTGGGCAAGCGTCTTTTCCTGGTCGGCGACGGCCACGCGGGCGCGCATCCATTCGGACGTTGACGTGGCTTCGACCGTATTGGACATGTCCGGACCAGCCAGCAGGATGCCGGTTTCCTCGAAGAGCTCCCGGATGGCTCCCACCACATGGCGCCGCGCCAGCCCGACGTCGTCCGTTCCCATTTGCTCAGCCCAGTGCTGCGGCGACGGGCCAAGCCACCCCATGGGCTCGTCGTCGGCCGGGTCAAGGGACCCGCCGGGGAAGGCGAGGACCCCCAGCGGCGAGGAGCCGGGCCGGTAACCCAGCCACGTCTCCAAACCGGAGGGGGAATCGCGCAGGAGGACTACGGATGATGCAAAGCGGGCGGCCCTGGGGGTCCGCTCGCCGTGTTCGAGCCAGCTTTGCGCTGCCCCTTCAAGATCCTGGGGCAGTGCAAAAAGGCGTCGTGCGAGGTGCGGCAAGGGAAGTGTCCGGTCTTAGCTGAATTCGGCGATCAGCTCGACCTCTACGGGAGAGTCGAGCGGAAGAACGGCAACGCCGACGGCGGAACGTGCGTGCTGCCCGGCGTCACCAAGGACGCGGCCCAGCAGTTCCGAGGCACCGTTGACGACGGCGGGCTGGCCCGTGAAGGAGGGATCCGAGGCGACGAATCCCACAACTTTGACGATGCGGGTGATGCGGTCAAGGTCACCGATCACGCTCTTGACGGCAGCCAGGGCGTTGACGGCGCACACTGCCGCGTAACGCTGGGCGTCCTCCGGGGACACCGTGGGCTCATCGGCGAACCCTTCCGTTCCGGCGGAAACCTTGCCCGTAGCTTCGAGTTTGCCGTTAATAAACGGCAACTGGCCCGAGGTGTAGACGTGGCTGCCGGAGACGACAGCGGGAACGTAGGAGGCTACCGGGGCGGCAACTTCCGGAAGGGCAAGGCCAAGTTCCGCGAGGCGCTGCTCGACGGCGGAAACGGGTGCCGTTGCCGCGCTGGACTGGGCTTCTGCGGGGGTGCTCATGCTACTGCTTCTCCCTCTTGAGGTAGGCGACAAGGCCGTTACCGTCGGGTCCGGGGACTACCTGGACGAGCTCCCAGCCGTCCTCTCCCCACTGGTCAAGGATCTGCTTTGTAGCGTGGATGATGAGCGGAATCGTCGCGTACTCCCATTTGGTCATGAGAGAAAGCGTAGCCCTTGCCGGTAAAGTGGAAAACATGGCGACTCGCAACAACCCCTTATTCGACACTGCCACCACACTGGGTAAGATCCTTCTTTTCCTTGGTGTGAGCGCGATTTGCGGTGTCCTCGTGGCGGGCCTGCTGGTCCCTGCCGCGGCTGTCTCCGGCAGCGCGGCAAGCGGTTCCATCGATTTCTTCGATTCCCTTCCCGCCGAACTGAAGGTTGATCCCCCGAGCCAGACCACCAGGATCCTGGCTGCGGACGGCAGCGAGATCGCCAGCGTCTACACGGAGAACCGCACGAAGGTTCCGCTGGACCAGATTTCACCGAACATGAAGAACGCCATCATCGCGGTGGAGGACAGCAGGTTCTACGACCACGGCGGCGTGGACACCACCGGCATCCTCCGCGCGCTGGTCGCCACGGCCCGCGGGAACAAGCAGGGCGCGTCCACCATCACGCAGCAGTATGTCAACAACGTCCTGAACGCCAACCTCGCGGCCGCCGGCGAAGAGGACCAGATCAAGCTCAACGGCGTCAACAAGGGTGTTGGCGACAAGCTCCGCGAGATGAAGCTCTCCATCGCCCTGGAGAAGGAGTTCACCAAGGACCAGATCCTTGAGGGCTACCTGAACATCGTGTTCTTCAACCGTGACGCTTACGGCATCGAGGCGGCGTCGCATTACTTCTTCAGCACCAGCGCCAAGGACCTGACCCTGCCGCAGGCAGCGCTCCTTGCCGGCCTGGTGAACAGCCCCTCCGCCTTCGACCCCATCACCAACCCCGAGAAGTCCAAGCAGCGCCGGGACCTGGTGCTGGGGCTGATGAAGGACCAGAAGAAGATCACCGCGGAAGAGTATGAAGCCGCCGTCGCCACCCCGGTGGAGCCCAAGGTGACCCAGCCGAAGCAGGGCTGCGCCTACGCCGCGTCTGCCCCGTACTTCTGCGACTACATCCTGCACCTGCTGGAAAACAACCCGGCTTACGGCGCAGACGTCAAGGACCGCCAGCGCCTGATCTACGGCGGCGGCCTGACCATCACCACCACCCTTGACCCGAACGCCCAGGCCACGGCCCAGGAGCAGGTCAACGCAGCCACGGGGTCCAATCCCGACAAGTGGGGATCGTCGATGGTGTCGGTGCAGCCGGGGACCGGCAAGATCATCTCGATGGCCCAGAACACCACCTTCCTGCCCGGCCAGGGCTTCGATTCCCAGTTGAACTTCAATGTGGACAAGCTGGACAAGGACGGCAACGACCTCAACGGCGTTGGTGGCTTCCAGCCCGGCTCCACCATGAAACCGTTCACCTTCGCTGAGTGGCTAAACGAGGGCAAGACCATGAACACCGTGGTCAACGCAGCCCAGCGCGTCTACCCGCTGAACTACCCATGGAAGAACACCTGCGGCAAGGTCAACGGCGCCTACAACACGGCGCAGAAGTCCTTGGGCGCGGCGGACGACCTCCAGAACGCCGAGCCGCAGTGGTACAAACCGCTCACGGTTCTTGAGGGCCTCTACAACTCCATCAACACGGTGACCTTCGCCTCCGCCGCCCAGCTGGACTTCTGCGGAATCCAGAAGATCGTTGACGCCGTTGGCCTGCACAGTGGCCTCCCGTCCGCGGATGGCAGCGAGCCTAACCCCAAGGTGGACATGATGACCCTGGGCAACCTGCTCGGTTCCACCCAGACGGCGCCGCTGACCATGGCAAGCGCCTTCGCCACCTTCGCTAACGACGGCAAGTACTGCGAACCCATCGCCATCACCTCGGTTGTCGATGCCACCGGCAAGCAGCTCCCGGCCCAGTCCAGCAGCTGCCGCGACGCCATCAAACCGGAGGTTGCCCGCGGCGTGAACTACGCGCTGCAGGAAGTCATGAACCAGGGCTCCGGCTCCCTCATCCGGCCGCGGCTCTCCACCAAGACCAGCTTCCCCATCGGCGCCAAGACCGGTACGTCCAACAACAACGGCTCCACCTGGGTTGTTGGACACACCACCGGTCTGGCCACCGCCGCCTGGTTCGGTGACCCCCTGGGCGGCCAGACCCGTGCAGGGCAGAACATCACGGTCAACGGGAAGTTCTACCCCGGTATTGACGGCTACATGATTGCCGGCCCCATGTTCTCCAACTTCATGACGAAGATTGCCCCGGCGTACGGGACCAACCCGTTCCCCGCGCCGCCGAGCAACATGGTCAGCGGCCCCACCCGGAACACCACCCCCGCCACCACCGCGCCGCAGGCCACCCAGGCCCCGGTCCCGGTCCCGTCCACGCAGCCAACGCAGGCTCCCGCCACCCAGGCGCCGGCGCCGGCGCCCGCACCCAGCAACAACGGAAACGGCAACGGCAAGGGAAACGGCTGACCACGCATGGACATCGATAGCCTGGCAAGCCGCGCCCGTTCCATCGGGCGCGGCTTTGCCGTCACTGCAGGAGCCGGAACCGCGGCCGGGATGGCCGCCTTCGGTTATGGGCTCTGGGAGAAGAACCAGTTCGTCCTCCGTGAGGAAACCCTGGCCATCCTCCCGCCCGGCAGGGACCCTTTCCGGATTCTTCACTTGAGCGATATCCACTTCGTCCCCGGGCAGAAGAAGAAGACTGAGTGGCTTGGGTCGCTGGCGGACCTCCGGCCGGACCTGGTAGTGAACACGGGCGACAACCTCAGCCACGTCAAGGCTGTGGACCCGCTGCTGGATGCCTTGAAGCCGCTGCTTCAGTTTCCCGGCGTTTTTGTCCCGGGTTCCAATGACTACTTCGCCCCGAGCCCCAAGAATCCTGCGTCCTACCTGCTGGGTCCTTCCAAGGTGAAGCCCAAGCCGGTCGCCCTGGACTGGCCGCGCCTCCGCTCCGGGTTCGGCATGAGCGGCTGGGTGGACCTGACCAACCGCAACCAGTCGCTGATCCTCAACGGCATGCGCTTCGATTTCTCCGGCGTCGACGATCCGCACCTGAAGCGGGAACGCTACGCCGGATGGCCCCGGGGAACGGTCAACCAGGATTCCAATGACCACCTCCGGATCGCCGTCATCCACGCGCCGTACCAGCGCGTGCTGGACCACTTCACGGAAAGCGGCGCAGACCTCCTGCTCGCCGGCCACACCCACGGCGGCCAGCTGTGCATCCCCGGTTACGGGGCCATCATCGCCAACTGCGACATTCCCACGTGGCGCGCCAAGGGCCTCAATGACTGGTCAAGCAACGGGAGGACGACGCCGGTCAACGTCTCCGGCGGCATCGGCACCTCGCGCTTCGCCCCGGTAAGGATCGCCTGCAAGCCCGAGGCCGTCCTGCTGACCCTGACCTCCCCCAGCTGACCTGTCGCCCCATCAGCCGGAGTCCCAAAACATCGTTCCTGGGGCCAGAATTGAAGACGCGTCGGGCATTACGGAGTGCAATAACTGTGCAAGCCGTCGAAGGGTGCCAACGTCCCTGTGAATCGTCTCACTCGATGGCATAGGGTAGTTGCTAGAGGAAACTACATTCGTTTTAGAGCTTGAGAAGCGGGCATGGCCAAGCAGACTCCCTTTTTCCGATCCATCAGCCGTGTTTATCCGCATGTCCGGCCCATCCTTCCCAGGCTTGTGCTGGGACTTCTCTGTGCACTGCTGGCCAGCATCGTGGCGTTGACCATCCCCCAGGTGCTGCGCGTCCTGGTCAATACAGCCCTTCAGCCCGGGGGTACCGCGGAGGCAGTCTGGACCGCAGCGGGCGTCATCCTGGTGCTGGGCATCGCCGAGGCGGGCCTGGTGGCCCTCCGGCGGCAGTTCGTCATCAACCCCGCCACCACGGTGGAAACCCGGATGCGGGTTTCGCTTTACGACCACCTGCAGGAACTGACCGTCTCCTTCCACGACCGCTGGGGCTCCGGACAGCTGCTGTCCCGGGCCATGACGGACCTGAACTTCCTGCGGCGGTGGATGGCCTTCGGCGCCATCATGCTGGTGGTCACCACCCTGACCGTGGTGATCGGCATCGTTGCCATGTTTGCCATGAGCTGGCAACTGGCCCTGATCTTCCTTGCCGCCGCCGTTCCCATCACCATCAACAGCTTCCGGTTCCGTACCCGGTTCAGCAAGGTTGCCCGTCGCAGCCAGGACCAGGCCGGCGACCTCGCCACCACCGTTGAAGAATCGGTCCATGGCATCCGCGTGCTGAAGGCGTTTGGACGCAGCCGCGAAGCCTTGGAAAACTTCAACGAGCAGGCGGAGGAGCTGCGCCAGACGGAGATTGCGAAAGCACGCCACCAGGCGACCTTCACCATGGTGGTCACCCTGCTCCCCGAACTTGCCCTCGGTGCCGGACTGGTGGTCGGCGTGATGTTGTGCGCCAGTGGCCAGCTCAGCATCGGCTCGCTGGTTGCCTTCTTCGCCACGGCCGCGGTCATCGCTTCCCCCGTTGAATTCTCCGGCATGCTGCTGGCCATGGCACTCACTGCCAAGACCGCCGTCGACCGCCACTACGAGGTGATGGATACCCCCAACACCATCACCAGCCCGGCGGAGCCACGGCGCCCGGGGCAGCCCGCCGGTGCGCTCCGTTTCACCAACGCAACCTTTGCTTTCGAAGACGCCCCGGACAAGCCGATCCTCAAGGACATCAACCTCGAGGTCCGGCCCGGGGAGACGATGGCCCTGGTGGGCATCACCGGCAGCGGCAAGAGTGCCCTGATCCAACTGGTTCCCCGCCTGTATGACGTCACCAGCGGTGCCATCAGCATTGACGGCATCGACATCAGGGACTTCGACGTGGACGAACTGCGCCGCATGGTGGGGGTGGCCTTCGAGGACACCACGCTCTTTTCGAATTCGGTGCGGGACAACGTGCTCCTCGGCGCCCCGGTCCGCTCCGAGGAGGTACTCGATGAAGCCCTCGACGTTGCCCAGGCCCATTTCGCCTACTCCCTGCCCCAGGGTGTGGACACGCTGATCGGCGAGGAAGGCCTGAGCCTGTCGGGAGGGCAGCGGCAGCGCATTGCCCTGGCGCGCGCCATTGCCGCGCGGCCGCGCGTCCTGGTGCTGGACGATCCCCTGTCCGCCCTGGACGTCCACACCGAGGAATTGGTGGAGGCACGCCTCCGGGAGGTGCTGAAGGACACCACCACCCTCATCGTCGCCCACCGGCCCTCCACCGTGGCCCTCGCTGACCGGGTGGCGCTGCTGGAAAACGGGCGCATCGCCGCCGTCGGAACCCACACCGAACTGCTGTCCCGCAACCCGCACTACCGCTACGTCATCGCCAGCCTGGACCGGGAGCCGCGGGACCTGGATTCCGAACTGTCGGCGCTTGAAGACCAGGCCGAGGAAGTGACCCGATGAGCGCAGCGTTTGGCACAGCCAACGAGGACAATGCCCACCTCAGCAAGGCTGAGAGCCGGGCAGTCCGACGCCGGTCCCTGGCCCTGCTGGGGTCGCTGATCCGTCCGGTGCGGGTACGGTTCTGGCTCACTATTGCCATGGTGGTGCTCTCCCAGGCTGCGCGCGTGGCTGGCCCGGCGCTGATTGCCTTCGGCATCGACCATGCCCTCCCAGCGCTCCAGGCCGGCGATAACCTCCCGCTGGTGTTCACCGGCGTCGCTTACCTGCTGGCAGCGATCGCGACGGCGGGACTCACCGCCCTGTACGTCACCTCCACGGCGCGGCTCAGCCAGGCCATGCTGCTGGATCTCCGCGTCCGGGTGTTCCGGCACACGCAGCGGCTTAGCCTTGAGTTCCACGAGAAGTACACCTCCGGCCGCATCATCGCGCGCCAGACCTCTGACCTGGAGGCGCTGCGCGAACTCCTTGATTCGGGAGTCAGCTCCCTGGCCTCCGGCATGCTGTTCATGGCCTTCACCGCCGCCACCATCTTTGCGCTGGACTGGCGCAGCGGGCTGTTGGTGCTGGCCGCCGGCGTACCGATGTTCTTCCTGGCCCGCTGGTACCAGAAGCACTCGCAGATCGCCTTCCGCGAATCACGTGTGGTCTCCGCCCGGCTGATCGTGCATTTCGTGGAAACCATGACCGGCATCCGAGCCGTGAAGGCCTTCCGCAAGGAGAAGGAGAACTCGGAGCGCTACGGGAAACTGGCTGAAGACTACCGGCAGGTGACTGTCCGCTCCATCAACCTCAACGGGATTTTCCAGCCTGGCCTGGTGCTGATCGGCAACGTCTGCGTGGCAGTGGTCCTGCTCTTCGGCGGGTTCCGCGTGCTGGGCGGCGACCTCGCAGTGGGCGTACTCCTTGCCCTTATCCTGTCCACCAAGCGGTTCTTCCAGCCCGTGGACCAGATGGCCATGTTCTACAACTCGTTCCAGAGCGCGCAGGCAGCCCTGGAGAAGGTCTCCGGGCTCCTAGAAGAGGTGCCCACGGTCCGGCCGCCCAAGAACCCGGTTGCGCTGCCCACCGCCACGGGGCGGATCGACTTCAACGGCGTTGAGTTCCGCTACGGGGACGGCCCCCTGGTGGTTCCCGCCCTGGACCTGCACATCCCGGCCGGACAGACCGTGGCGCTGGTGGGCCAGACGGGCGCAGGAAAATCAACCCTCGCCAAGCTCATCGCCCGCTTCTACGACGTCACCTCTGGAACACTCACCCTGGACGGGGTCGATCTCCGCGACCTGGCCACCACCGACCTCCGCCGCAACATCGTCATGGTCACCCAGGAAGCCTTCCTGTTCAGTGGCTCCGTTGCCGACAACATCGCACTGGGCCGTCCGGAAGCGTCCCGGGCCGAAATCGAAGAGGCCGCCAAGGCCGTGGGAGCGCACGAGTTCATCCTGGAGCTCCCCGAGGGCTACGACACGGACGTCAACAAGCGCGGCGGCAGGGTCTCCTCCGGCCAGCGCCAACTGATCAGCTTTGCCAGGGCCTTCCTGGCGCGGCCAGCCGTGCTGATCCTGGATGAGGCCACCTCCTCGCTGGACATCCCGTCCGAACGGCTGGTGCAGGCAGGGCTGGCCCGGCTGCTGACCGGCACTGAGGCAGCACGGAGGACGGCCCTGATCATCGCCCACCGCCTGTCCACGGTGGAAACGGCGGACCGGGTGCTGGTGGTCCACGACGGACGGATCGTGGAAGACGGGTCGCCCGAAGAACTCATTGGCGGCGGCGGACGGTTCGCTGACCTCCACGGCGCATGGAAGGATTCGCTGGTCTGAGGTTGCCGGCACGGGGCCCGGCCCCCGGATTTCGCATCGGGACCAGGAATCGGCTATCCTTGTAAAGTTGCTTTTGCAGCGGATCGGGATGTAGCGCAGCTTGGTAGCGCGCTTCGTTCGGGACGAAGAGGTCGCAGGTTCAAATCCTGTCATCCCGACCATAACGGAAAGAGGGTCTCCCTACGGAGGCCCTCTTTTTGTATCTCGATGTGGTTACGACAGTTTGTTGCCGGCCTAAGTTTCTCGCCGATTTAAAAGGAACAGCCCCGGAGCTGTTGCTCCGGGGCTGTCCTCGCCTCCTGTTGTGAGGAAGCTATTTACGCCGGGTCAGGCCAGTTACCGATGTAGGTGACGATCGAGGTGTCCGTGGTAGTGGTGGTCTTCTTGTCCTTCTTCGCCTTGGTGGAGGCGGGGTCAGGCCAGTTGCCAATAGCTACCGACGTACCCGAGTTATCGGCGATGGAACCTGCAGACAGAACGGCCGGAGCCGCCGCGGAAAAGGCCAGGGCCCCAGCCAAGGCGGCCGCGGTTGCAATCTTCTTCAACATATAAGTTCCTCAATACGAGTCGGATTCGTTACAAAGCCAGCACTGTCCTTGTTGACACACATTGTAAAATATTTTCCACAGGGGCTGTCAAGCATTCACAGTCCCGGCTGTCCAGAAGGAGGAAACGCGTGGGCAACGGATTCGGAGAAAAGCTCCGGGCGGAGCGCCTCGAGCGTGGACTGACACAGGCCGAACTGGGCAAGGACCTGTATTCACCCAGCTACATCTCTTTACTTGAGACGGGTCGGCGCGAACCAACAGCTGAAGTTATCGAAGAACTGGCCCGGCGGCTCGAGTTGGCACCCAAGGCACTGGAGGCTTGGAGCCAACCTATTTCCGTAAGCGACGCCGAATATGTCCTCGCTGGGCTTTACGCCCGCCAAGCATGGGATCTGCGGGATTATCCGTTGGCGGCAAGCCACGCAGCCACCGCCGCGCAAATAGCGCTCGACGGCAAAAACACCAGTGCCTGGTGGAATATGACCTACATGCAGGCCGAGTGCCTCATGAAGCAGGGCGACCTGCCGGAGTGCCAGAAGATTATCGAACGCCTCCTCGAACACCCCATGGCGAGAGAGTCTGTCGGCCTGGGCGTTCGCGCCTTGCAGATGCTGGCCGCTGTCTGCCATGGCCAGGGCCAATTGGCACTCGCTGTGGACCATGCGCTTGAGGCCGTAAAGTTATCGGTCAACCTTCCCAGGGGGTCCACGGTCCTCATCGGCGCGCACCGGATTCTCATTGGCGCCCTCGCCGAAAGCGGACGGCTGGATGAAGCCTGGAAGTACTGCCAGGCCCTGCTGGAGCAGGTGGACGAGCACTCCATGTCCCAGCTTGCTGGCGAAGTCGCCTGGGTTGTCGGCAATGTGGCGTTCATGCGGCACGATTACACCGAAGGCGTCAAGCACCACGAGCGGGCAGCACGACTGCTCTCTCCCGCTAACGATATTGAGCTTTGGGCCCGGTTCAACAAGGCTTCCGCAGCCGTCCGTCTATCGTCTGGAATCGTGGAGCCGGAAACACTGGCAGCCATCGAACGTGCGGAACTGGCCTTCTCGATCGTCGGCGGAACCAAGAGCGACGAACTCGAAGTCGCCTTTATTCGCGCGCGCTGGCTCTACCTGACCGGGGACATCGTGGCCGCCGTCGAAAAGCTCCGTGAAATCCATGCCGAACGCGACGCCCTGGGCAAGCACACAGCCGGAGAAGTTTCACTTCTGCTTGGCAAGTCGCTGAAAGCCTCAGGAGAAACAGAGGAGGCTTTGGTGCACCTGGAGGAATCACGAAAGGCATTTGCCGCCGCCGGCGCGCAGGACCGGGTCCAGCAGGCATTGGATGCGATCCTTGAAATCAACCTGGCACAGAAACGGGCGGCTTCGGCTTCCAAGGCCAGCTGACCAAAGAAGGCCAGCTGACCAAAAAGCCGGGCAGGCCCATCCACATGGGCCTGCCCGGCTTTTGGCTAAGTCCTAGGAAAAGGTCTTGCCGGTGATCTTCTCGTACGCCTCGACGTACCGGCTGCGGGTACGCTCCACCACATCTGCCGGCAGCGCCGGCGGCGGGGTGTCGGAGGACTTGTCCCACCCGGACTCGGGCGAGGTCAGCCAGTCACGGACGTACTGCTTGTCATAGGACGGCTGCGCCTGGCCCGGCTTGTAGGTGGCAGCGTCCCAGAAACGCGAGGAATCCGGGGTCAGCACCTCATCGCCAAGGGTGATGGACCCGGAGACGGCGTCGTAGCCGAACTCCACTTTGGTGTCGGCCAGGATGATCCCGCGCTCCCGGGCGATCTTTTCCGCCGTTGTGTAGATCTTCAGCGTCAGCTCGCTCAGGCGGGCGGCGATGTCGTCCCCCACCAGGGCAACCACGGCGTCGTAGGTGATGTTTTCGTCGTGCTCGCCGATCAAGGCCTTGGCCGACGGCGTGAAGATGGCGCGTTCCAGCCGCGACCCGTCCACCAGCCCCTCAGGCAGCGGAATGTTGCAAACCGTACCGGAAGCCTTGTACTCCACCAGCCCGGAGCCGGTGAGGTAACCGCGTGCGATGCATTCCACCGGGAACATGTCCAGTTTCTTGCAGATCATGGCCCGGCCTTCAACTTCGGCGGGCACTCCGTCCTCGGCGGTTGAGCCGAGCACGTGGTGTTCGACGCCCAGCTGGTCGAACCACCAGAGGCTCAGCTGGGTGAGGATGCGTCCCTTGTCCGGGATTTCACTGGACAGCACGTGATCATAGGCGCTGATGCGGTCGCTCGCCACCACCAGCACGCAGTCCTGCCCAAAGCGCTGAAGGACGGCTTCGTCGGCCGGCTCGTAGAGGTCGCGGACCTTGCCTGAATAGACGTGCGTCCAGCCGGGCAGGTCCAGGGTTTCGGTGGCGTAGCCGCGGTTTTCCGGGGTTTCAGTCATGTCAGGCCTTTGCTTTCACGATGGGCATCGAACCGGTGGCGCCGTAGGGAACCTTGATTTCACGGCGGGCGGCCTTGCGGGCGATGTCGCTGCGGAACTGCGAGCCTTCCAGGTGGACCAGCTCCACTCCGTCGTACGCTTTTTCGCGGGCTTCCACGAGGTCGCTGCCCAGGGCGACGACCGCCAGGACACGGCCGCCGGCGGACACCACTTTGCCGTCCTCGTCCAGCGCGGTTCCGGCATGGATGACGTGCACGCCATCCAGGGCTTCCACCTTTTTGAGGCCCCGGATGCGGTCGCCCGTGCGGGGTTTGTCCGGGTAGTTCTCCGCGGCGATGACGACGGCAACAGCGGCGTCCTTGGCCCAACGCAGCTCTTCCGCCTTGTCCAGCTCGCCCTTGGCAGCGGCCATGAGCAGCGCACCCAGGGGCGTCTTGAGCCGTGCGAGGACCGCCTGCGTCTCTGGATCGCCAAAGCGGACATTGAACTCGATGACCCGGGTGCCACGCGAGGTCAGGGCCAGGCCAACGAAGAGCACGCCGACGAAGGGTGTGCCGCGGCGGGCCATCTCGTTCACGGTGGGCTGGGCTACGCGGTCCAGGACCTCCTGCACCAGCCCTTCAGGCGCCCACTCGAGCGGCGTGTAGGCACCCATGCCACCGGTGTTCGGCCCTTCGTCGTTGTCGAAGATGCGCTTGAAATCCTGGGCGGGCGAGAGTGCCACGGTGTTCTGGCCGTCGCACAGGACAAAGAGGGAAACCTCGGGACCGTCGAGGAACTCCTCGATGACCACGGAGCCGCCGGCGTCGAAGCAGGACTGGGCGTGGGCCAGGGCTTCGTCGCGGTCACGGGTCACCACGACGCCCTTGCCGGCGGCCAGTCCGTCGTCCTTCACCACGTAGGGGGCGCCGAAGGTGTCCAGGGCGGATGCCGCTTCCTCTGCGTTCGTGGCCACCAGGGCCATGGCCGTGGGAACGCCGGCCTCGGCCATGACTTCCTTGGCGAATGCCTTGGACGCCTCCAGCTGGGCCGCTGCCTTGCTCGGTCCGAAGACGGGGATGCCGGCCTCACGGACGGCGTCGGAGACACCGGCGGCCAGCGGAGCCTCGGGGCCCACCACCACCAGGTCCACGGCGAGCCGGGTGGCCAGCTCCGCAACCGCGTCGGGATCGTTGGCGTCGATTTTGTGTGTGGGGACCAGCTTGCTGATGCCGGCATTGCCGGGCGCCGCGTGGACTTCGGACACGTTGGGGTCGGCAAGCAGGGAGCGGACAATGGCGTGTTCGCGGCCTCCGGGGCCGATGACGAGTACCTTCACAGTCTCCAAGGGTACTTTGTGCACCCTTTCCGCTCCTAAGCTGTGTCCTGGGCCGCCCGCCAGGTCAATCCGCGCCACCTGCCGCTCCGAACTCTTAACATGACAAAGCTTCGAAACCATCTGACGGGACCCGCCCCCAAGGCCGCACTGGCAGGCGTGGTGGCGGCCGCCGTCGTGCTTGCCGTTGCGGAGCTGATCGGCGCGTTCTTTACTGCCCGCGCAACGCCATTGTTCGCCTTGGGCTCGACCTTCATCGACTTCACCCCGCCGTGGATGAAGGACTTTGCGATCGCCACGTTTGGCACCAATGACAAGGCCGCCCTCTTTGTGGGCATGGGCCTGACCATTGCGGTGCTGGCGTGCATCCTGGGCGTGGTGGCCTACCGGAAGTGGATGCTGGGCGTCCTCGGGGTGCTTTTCATGGGCGCCGTGATCGTGGCCTGCGTGGTCACCCGCGCGGGTGTGGGCCCGGCGGACGCCATCCCGTCCGTCCTGGGAACGGTTGCCGGCCTGGCGGTCCTGCGCCGGCTCATGATGCAGCTGTGGGGGCTCAAGAAGTGGCCCGAAGCACCGGCGGACCAGGCGTACGACGACGATGCCCGGCAACAGGGCCAAGGCACCAACCGCCGTCGATTCTTCGCCACTGCCGGGGTTACCGCGGTGGCTGCCGGCATCGCCGCCACGGGCGGGCGGCTCCTGGGTGCCGCCCGCAGCAACGTCACCAGGGCACGCGACGCGCTCACGCTGCCCGCGCCGGCAAAGTCCGCCGCGCCCGTCCCCGCGGGAGTCCAGTCCCCGGTACCGGGCGTAACCCCATGGCTGACACCCAACAACGACTTCTACCGCATCGATACGGCCCTGAGCGTCCCTGAAATCAACATTGATGACTGGCAGCTGCGCGTGCACGGCCTCGTGGAGCAGGAAGTCACGCTGACCTTCAAGGACCTCCTGGACGCGCAGCTGATCGAATCCCACGTGACCCTCACCTGCGTCTCCAACCCCGTCGGCGGCAACCTCGCCGGCAACGCCAAATGGCTGGGCCTTCCCATCCGCGATGTCCTGGCCCGGGCCAAGCCCAAGGACGGGGCGGACATGGTCCTGTCAAAGTCCATCGACGGTTTCAGCGCCTCCACTCCCCTGGAGGTCCTGCAGGACGGCAGGGATGCCATGCTGGCCATCGGCATGAATGGCGAACCGCTCCCGCTGGAGCACGGCTACCCGGTGCGGATGGTGGTTCCGGGGCTTTACGGGTTTGTCTCGGCCACCAAGTGGGTGGTTGACCTGGAAGTCACCCGGTTCGCCGACAACAAGGCGTACTGGACCAACCGTGGCTGGTCCGAACGTGGCCCCATCAAAACAATGGCGCGCGTGGAGGTGCCCAAGTCCTTCGCGAAAGTACCTGCCGGAAAGGTGGCCGTGGGTGGCACCGCCTGGGCGCAGACGCGGGGCATCGCCAAGGTGGAGGTCCAGATCGACAACGGAGACTGGATGGAAACCACCCTGTCCACCGAAGCCTCCACCGTTACCTGGCGCCAGTGGTCCTACAAATGGGATGCCACGCCCGGCCCGCACTACATCAAGGTGCGCGCCACCGACGGCACAGGGCAGGTCCAGACTGACCAGCGCGCGGACCCGGTTCCGGACGGCGCCTCGGGCTGGCAGTCGGTGATGGTCACCGTCCAGTAGGGGCCTGGCCCCTAGACTGGCGGTATGCCGCACAATCCGCACGCAACCTTTACCGTGGACTCCGCCGTCGAACTGGCTGTGATCGAACGCAGCGGCTTTGTGGAGTCGCGGCACATCGGTTCCGCCGTACTCCTGTCCGCCGACGGTTCGGTGGTTACCGAGCTTGGCGACATCAACACTCCCATCTTTGCCCGGTCCACCCTGAAGCCCTTCCAGGCCCTGGCCTCCATGCAGTCCGGGGTTCCGCTCCGCGGCGCCCAGGTGGCCATCGCCTGCGGAAGCCATACCGGATCCTTGGACCACATGGACGTGGTGGCGGGCATGCTCAATACTGCAGGGGTCCGCGAGGACCAACTGCAGTGCCCGGAAGCCTGGCCGCAGGACGAAACCGCCAGGAACTGGCTGGTCCGTTCCGAAAAGGGGAAGTCGCGGCTGGCGTTCAACTGTTCAGGGAAGCACGCCGCTTTCCTCTGGGCCTGCAAGGAAAACGGCTGGGACACCAACAGCTACCTGGAGCCGAACCACCCACTCCAGCAGCGGGTCCGGAGTGTGATCGAGGAATACACCGACGAGAAGATTGCCCACCTGGGGATTGACGGCTGCGGGGCTCCGGTGGCTGCTGTTTCCCTCAAAGGCCTTGCCCGGGCGTACTCCCAGCTGGCCAAGGCCCCGGGAGACCAAAGCTTCAGTGCCCGGGCCGCAACCATTGCCACGTCGATGCTCGATTATCCCTGGGCCGTCCAGGGCCGCGGTGAAGCCAACACCCTGGTGATGGATGAACTTGAGATCATCGCCAAAATCGGGGCCGAGGGGGTCCTTGCCATGGCAACGCCGCAGGGGGTTTCCGTGGCCGTTAAGATCCTGGACGGCAACATCCGGGCTACGTCCCTGGTGGCCCTGACGCTGCTTGCTGCCGCCGGGGCCGTCGAGATCCCAGGGGTCGCCAGCGCCCTGGAGAAAGTGGTGGAACCCGTGCTTGGCGGCGGCCATCCGGTGGGCAAGATCCGGTTGGGTCCGGCAGTGTCCGCACTCCTGGACTGACTCCTGATTTCCCTGTCGACGCAAAAGGAAGATTAAAAGCATGGGCGTGGCCCGCCGTCGTATTGACGTCCAGGAAGGCAAAGCAGCGCTGAAGGCGTGGCTCGAAGGCGCGCAACCGCCGTCGGACACTCCCGTTCCGCGGACCGTCCTGGCCACTGCCGTGAGGTATTCACTGGAGGAGCTGACGGCGCAGGCGCCGGGGAATTCGGTCGAAGTCCGGGTGCCGCCATTCGGCGTCACCCAGTGCGTGGAGGGGCCGCGCCACACCCGCGGCACGCCGCCCACCGTCATTGAGTGCGACGCCGCCACCTGGCTTGAGATGGTGACCGGGCAGCTGGCCTGGGCTGAGGCCGTCACGGCCGGCAGGGTTGCGGCATCCGGCCTGCGTGCGGACCTTTCGGCCCTGCTCCCCTTCTAGGCCTGCGCTCCCTGTCGGTCAGCCCCTGCCGATGAACGGCATGCCCGCGGCCGTAACCACCACCGAACCCACGCTGGCCGAGGCCGGCATGTTGGCCATCATCAGCACCGCTCGCGCCGCATCCGCTACCGGGAACATCGGCTCGATCTTCCGGGAGCCATCCGCCTGCAACGCCCCTGAGCCGACGCCGATGGTGTCCATGATCTCCGTGGCAGTGTTGCCGATGTCGATCTGTCCGCACGTGATGCCGTAACCTCGTCCGTCCAGTTCAATGCTTTTGGTCAGCCCGGTCATCGCGTGCTTGGTGACGGTGTAGGCCACGGTTCTTGGCCGGGGCGAATGCGCGGAGATGGAGCCATTGTTGATAATCCGCCCGCCCTGCGGCACCTGCGCCTTCATGGCCCTGACGGCTGCCGCGGCGCACAGCATTGAGCCGGTGAGGTTCACGGCCAAGGTCGCGTTCCAGTCTTCCAGGCTGATTTCGTCCACGCCCGCTGCCGGGCCGAAGACGCCGGCGTTGTTGAACAGCACGTCCACCCGTCCCCACTGTTGCCGGGCTGCCTCGAACAGCCGCGCGACGTCGTCGGGCCGCGTGACGTCGCAAGGCACCACGAGCGCATCCGGATGGCCTTGCGCTGTTTCCTTCAATTGCGCGTCCCGGCGCCCGGCGAGTGCCACCCGGTAGCCGTCCGCCAGCATCTGCCGTGCGACCTCCCGGCCGATGCCGGACCCGGCCCCGGTGACCACAGCTACTCTTCTGCGTTGCTCAGGGGTACTCACGATGCTCTCCTCGTTCGGCAGTCATAATTGCATCGTACGTCCACGTCTTCCTAATCTCGAATGGCAAAAGTGTTTTCTCACCATACGAAAACACTGCCCAACGCTTTCAAAGACGAAAAGAGGCTGCCGTGGCTGCAGGAGAAGAGACCTCCCATATCCTCAGCGGGTTGACTAACCAGCTGCCTGATCGTGATCCGGAAGAGACTGCCGAGTGGGTTGAGTCCCTGGATGCGTTGATCAGGGAACAGGGCACCGAGCGTGCCCAATACATCATGC
>NZ_JBFTLY010000011.1:0-143937 GCF_056396685.1 Pseudarthrobacter sp. 05T312 | reverse complement strand
AACGCCCGGTCCCATTCCGAACCCGGAAGCTAAGACCCACAGCGCCGATGGTACTGCACCCGGGAGGGTGTGGGAGAGTAGGTCACCGCCGGAACATCATTACATGGTCGAGGCCCCAACCACACGGTTGGGGCCTCCCACATTTAACACAAAAACCCGCCAACGACGGTTAGCAGCGACATCCGACAGGCGGGGGTCATGCCGGCGGCAAAGGCAATGGTTGCCGCAGGCTGTCCCGTTGTGAAGATTGCCACGATACCGTTCCCAGGGCCCGCGCTGTCCGGGGGGATTTGGTGGCTCCACTAGAATTGATGAAGATGTACGGACTTCGAAGCGCTTGATTTCGGGTTGCGTAGGAAACGAAAAGAGCGGCTGCAGTTGCGCCAGTGGTCGGCTCACAACAGGAGGAATCCAAATGGCCGAGCATAACGGTGGCAACCGAGGCAACGACCGGGGCGCGTTCCGCGGCAACAACAACTCCGGTGGTGACCCCCGCGGGTTCCGGTCCCGGTCCGACCGCGATGGCAACAACTTCTCCCGCGGCGGCTCTGCCGGTGGTGGCGAGCGTAAGCCCTATGGTGATCGTGACCGTAAGCCGTTCAGCGACCGTCCCCGTCGCGATGGCGAGGGTGACCGGCCGCGCCGTGATGGTGAGGGTGACCGTCGCGGCTTCGGCGGCGGTGCCGGTGGTGGCGAGCGTAGGCCCTATGGTGATCGTGACCGTAAGCCGTTTGGTGACCGTCCGCGCCGTGACGGCGATGGCGACCGTCGCCAGTTCAGCGACCGCGACCGCAAACCGTTTGGTGACCGTCCGCGCCGCGACAGTGAAGGCGACCGCCGTGGTTTTGGCGGCGGCGATCGCGACCGTAAGCCGTTTGGTGACCGTCCGCGCCGTGACGGCGAGGGTGACCGTCGTGGTTTTGGCGGCGGTGGCGAGCGTAAACCGTTCGGTGATCGCGACCGTAAGCCGTTTGGTGACCGTCCGCGCCGYGAYGGCGARGGYGACCGTCGCCAGTTCGGTGATCGCGACCGTAAGCCGTTTGGTGACCGTCCGCGCCGTGACGGCGAAGGTGATCGTCGTGGTTTTGGCGGCGGCGAGAACCGCAGGCCTTTTGGCGACCGCCAGGACCGGGCACCCCGCAGCTTCGACCGCGGTGATTCCCGGGCCGAATCAGGCCGCGGTACCGGTCCCCGCGGCTTTGGCCGCGACCGCCAGGAAGACCGTCCTGTCCGCGTGCCCAACGCTGCCGACCTCCGCAGCGCCAACCGGCCGGACCGGGAACGCTCTCCCGAAATCGATGAAGACGTCACGGGCAAGGAACTGGACCGCGCAACGCAGCACCAGATCAAGACCCTCGAAGCCAAGAGCTCGGAATGGGTGGCCCGCCACCTGGTGATGGCCGGCCGCCTCATTGACGACGAGCCGGAGCTGGCCTTCCAGCATGCACTCGCCGCCAGCCGCCGTGGAGGCAGGCTCGCCGCCGTCCGCGAAGCCGTGGGCCTTACCGCCTACGCTGCCGGCCACTACGGCGAGGCGCTGCGCGAGTTCCGCACCTTCCGCCGCATCAGCGGCTCCAACGTTCACCTGCCCGTCATGGCCGACTGTGAACGTGGCCTGGGCCGCCCGGACCGCGCCCTTGACGTCGCCCGGTCGGAGGAAGCCCAGGACCTCGATGCCCCCGGCAAGGTAGAACTGGCAATCGTAGCTGCCGGGGCACGGACTGACCTTGGCCAGCTGGACGCGGCAGTAGCCGAACTTGAAATCCCGCAACTGGACATGAACCGCGCCTTCTCTTACAGCCCGCGCCTCTTCCGTGCCTACGCCGATGCACTTGCGGCTGTGGGCCGGCAGGAAGAAGCAGACAAGTGGAACAGGCAGGCCGTCGTGGCAGAAGACGCCCTGGGCCTGGGCGCTGACCAGGAACCCGAGATCATCGACCTCGGCTGGGACGAGGAAGAAGAGGCCCGGGAAGAGGCTGAACGCCGCAGGATGCTCGAACGCGCGTCCGACGCCGCGGCGCCTGCTGCAGATTCAACCGACGCAACGGCCAAGAGCGACCGATCGGCCGACGCGAAGTCCGCGCAGGACACCAGCATCGACGACCAGGACGCCGACTACTTCGTTTCCGACGACGCAGAATCGGACCAGGACTCGGTGGAACATGACGAGCTCGAGGCTGTGCCCGCTGACGACGCCGCTGCAGAAGACAACCCCGGAACTGAACACGACGAAGACCGCCGGGAAGACTGACCCCAGATGAGCGACGTTTCCCTGGTTTCCCGCTTCGATGCACTCCTCGCCGACCTGGACGGCGTGGTCTACGCCGGGCCGCACGCCATTCCGGGAGCTGTTGAGTCGCTGAAGCAGCTTTCCGGGCTGGGCATTGGCCTGGGCTATGTCACCAACAACGCATCCCGGTCACCCGCGGACGTTGCAGCGCATCTCCGGGAGCTTGGTGCACCCGCAGAGGACAACCAGGTGGTGAGTTCGTCCCAGGCGGCGGCCGAGCTGCTTGCCTCGATGCTTGCTCCCGGGTCCCGGATTCTTATCACGGGCAGCCCGGCCCTGGCCCGGGAAATCGAGCTGGTGGGCCTCGTGCCGGTGGCCGGACAGGATGAGGACCCGGTCGCCGTGGTCCAGGGGTTCAGCCCCGCGATCGGATGGAAGGACCTGGCCGAGGCCACGTACGTGGTCAATGCCGGGGCCCTCTGGGTAGCCACCAACACGGACATGTCCATCCCGCAGGCGCGGGGCATCGCCCCGGGAAATGGCACCCTGGTGGCCGCAGTCGCCGCAGCCACCGGCCAGCAACCGCGGGTGGCAGGCAAGCCGGAAGCGCCGCTGTTCCATTCGGCTGCCAAGAGGCTCGGGGCGGAACGTCCCCTCGTGGTGGGCGACCGGCTGGACACGGATATCCTGGGTGGCAACAATGCCGGCTTCGCCACGGTGGCGGTCCTGACCGGGGTCGACACGCGCGAAACCATCCTGGCGGCCAGGGCGGCGGAACGTCCCGAATACATCATTGCGAACCTCGGGGACCTGCACCGGCCCTACCCGGAGATAACGCACGACGACGGCACTTACACCTGCGGGCAGTCCACAGCGCGCGTTGCCAACGGAGCGGTGGGCATCATAGGCGGCCAGGACAACCTGGACTCGTGGCGGGCGGCGTGTGCCGCATGGTGGGCCGCGACGCCCGACGCCGCAGCCCCGCACGCGCCCAAGCTGGTGTGGCTGGATCACTAGACTGGTTCCATGACCGAGCTGACTGAACCGGAAGACCCGACATCCCAGCCGGCACCGGAATGGCCGCAGGCCGACGGGCGGGACATCACGGATCCGCCGGTGGCGCAGGCCGTCGCCCGGCTCCTTGACCTGCCCCAGCTTCCGGCAGCGGACCACGAGGCCGTCTACAACCTGCTTCACGATGATCTGCTGGCCGCGCTTAACAGCGATCCCGCAGACGTTACTGCCCCAGGCACTGGTCCGGACGGCGGGGCCGCCTGATGCCGCTACGCCTCGACCAGGCTCTGGTGGCCCGCGGACTGGCCAGGTCGCGGACGCACGCCGCTTCACTGATCGCCGAAGGCAAAGTGAGTTCCGGCGGCCAGGTCCTTGGCAAGGCATCCCTGCAGGTTGACGAGAGCCGGGACCTGGCCGTGGAACACGATGAACAGGACACCTATGCCAGCCGTGCCGGGCACAAGCTGGCCGGTGCGCTGGACGCGTTTCCTGGCGTTTCGGCCCAAGGCAAACGGTGCCTCGACGCCGGTGCCTCCACCGGCGGCTTCACGGACGTCCTGCTGAGGCGGGGGGCCGCGCACGTGGTGGCGGTCGACGTCGGGCATGGCCAGCTGGTGCCGCACCTCCGGGACGACCCGCGCGTGGAGGTCCACGAGGGCATGAACGTCCGATATATGGCGCCCGCCGACATCGGCGGCCCCGCTGCCCTGACTGTCGCCGACCTCTCCTTCATTTCCCTCACCCTCGTGGTTCAGCCGCTGGCTGACTGCACCGAGCCCGGCGGCGACCTGGTGCTGATGGTCAAGCCACAGTTCGAGATCGGCAAGGACCGGCTGGGCCGGACCGGCGTTGTCACGTCGGAGCGCGAGCGGCGGTTGGCCGTCGAGAAGGTGGCCAGGGCAGCGCTGGACGCCGGCCTGGACCTCTGCGGCCTGGCGGTCAGTCCGCTGCCCGGGCAGGACGGCAACGTCGAATACTTCCTGTGGATAAAACGCAGGATCACCCAAGACTTGCCTAAGATCGAAGAGCGAGAGGCGGCAGCAGCTGCCTTGCTCGGACAAATCTGGCAGAACCACTAGAGAGCGGAACCTGATGAGCAGGCGTGTACTGGTCCTTGCCCACACCGGCCGCGAGGAGTCACTGAAGGCCGCCTGGGAAGCCTGCGCCCTGCTGCATGCTTCGGGCATGGTCCCGGTGATGCAGGAGTCCGAGCTGGGCGACATGGAACGGTTCTTCGGGCACCTGGCCCAGCCGGTGGAGGTCCTCCACGACCATGTCCAGCTGCCCGACGTGGAACTGGTCATGGTCCTCGGCGGCGATGGGACCATCCTGCGCGCCGCGGAGCTGGTGCGCGAGGTGGATGTGCCGCTGCTGGGCGTGAACCTGGGCCACGTGGGCTTCCTGGCGGAAAGTGAGCGGGCGGACCTTGCCCAGACCGTCGAGTGGATTGCCAGCCGGGAGTACACCGTCGAAGAGCGCATGACCATCGACGTCCAGGTCTGGGTCCGCGGCCAGAAGATTTGGCACACCTGGGCTTTAAACGAGGCTGCCATCGAAAAAGCCAACCGGGAGCGCATGCTGGAAGTCGTCACGGAGGTGGACCAGCGCCCACTGACGTCCTTCGGCTCCGACGGCATTGTGCTGGCCACCCCCACGGGCTCCACGGCTTACGCGTTCTCCGCCGGTGGCCCCGTGGTGTGGCCGGAGGTGGAGGCGCTGGTGATCGTGCCCATCAGTGCCCACGCGCTCTTTGCCAAGCCCCTCGTCGTATCGCCCAGGTCCAGGCTCGCCGTTGAGGTGCTGGGCCGCACCGACGCCCAGGGGGTCTTGTGGTGCGACGGCCGGCGCTCCGTCGACCTGCCGCCCGGTGCGCGGGTCGAAGTAACCAAGTCGGCCACCCCGGTCCGGCTGGCCCGCACCCACCAGACGCCCTTCTCGGCACGGCTGGTCCGTAAGTTCGAGCTGCCCATCCACGGCTGGCGCGGCCCGGTACCGAAGTCCGATGCCGTGCACACCGGACCCATCCCCATTGTGCGGACGCCCCGGCCCATGCCGCCGCTGCCCGTCCCGAATGCGGAGAACCCCGGCAGCGATCCCGATCCGTCGACTGCGAAGTGAATCCATGCTTGAAGAACTGAGAATCCGCGACCTCGGCGTCATCACCGACGCAACACTCCCGCTCGGCCCGGGACTGAGCGTGGTGACGGGTGAAACCGGCGCGGGCAAGACCATGGTGGTCACCGCCGTCGGACTGTTGCTGGGAGCGCGCTCCGACGCCGGGGCCGTCCGGAGCGGTGCGAAAAGCGCCACCGCGGAAGCGGTGCTGAAGCTCGACGCCGGTCATCCGGCCATCGCCCGCGCCCTTGACGCCGGTGCTGACGCTGAGGAGTTCGACGGCGGCGCCGAGCTTATCCTGGCCCGGCGCCTGGGTGCCGACGGCCGCAGCCGTGCCTTCCTGGGCGGGCGGGCTGCCCCGGTGGGCGTCCTGGCCGAGATCGGCGAATCGTTGGTGGTGGTGCACGGCCAGTCGGACCAGATCCGGCTCAAGAGCGCCACAGCCCAGCGGGAGGCCCTGGACAAGTTCGCCGGGGACAACCTCGCCGGACCGCTGTCCGCTTACCAGGAGCTGTACAGCCGGTGGAAGGCCAGCCAGGCGGAACTGGACAGCCTTCGGAGCGCCGCACGGGACAGGCTGCGCGAAGCCGAATCCCTGGAGGCGGCCCTGGCTGAAATAGACGAGGTGGATCCGCAGCCGGGGGAGGACGAGCTCCTGAAAGCTGAGGCCGTCAAGCTCGCCAACGTCGAGGAGCTCCGGATCGCGGCCAGCACAGCCCACCAGGCCCTCATCGCCGAGGACTTCGGCGAAACCGGCGACGCCACCACCCTGGTGGATTCCGCCAAACGCACCCTGGAGCATGTGGCCGAGCACGATGCCGAACTCGGCTCGGCGGCCGCGCGGCTGGCGGAAGTGGGCTTCCTGCTCAACGACATCGCCACCGAACTGGCCAGTTACCAGGCCGGCCTGGACACCGAGGGGCCGGAACGGCTCGCCGAAATCGAGGACCGCCGGGCAGCCCTGGCCAAGCTGGTCCGCAAATATGCCCCCACCATCGATGAAGTGCTGGAGTGGGCCGAGACCGCGCGGGTCCGGTACGACGAACTGCAGGACGACTCCTCCCGCATCGAAGCCCTCGACGCGGAAGTGGTCCGCGCCGAAGCAGAACTGACCAAGCAGTCCGCGGCCATCAGCAAGATCCGCTTCAAGGCGGCCAAGGACCTTTCTGCCCGGGTCAGCGCCGAGTTGAAGGCCCTGGCCATGGCAGACGCCACCCTGGTGATCAACCTCGAAGCTGCCGGGCAGCTGGGTCCGCACGGCGCGGACGACATCAGCTTCCTGCTGCAGCCGCACTCAGGTGCCCCGGCCCGGCCGCTGGGCAAGGGCGCGTCCGGTGGTGAATTGTCCCGCGTGATGCTGGCCATCGAAGTGGTGCTGGCCGCCGTCGACCCCGTCCCCACGTTTGTGTTCGACGAAGTCGACGCCGGTGTGGGCGGGCGCGCCGCCGTCGAGATCGGCCGCCGCCTGGCCATGCTGGCGCGGCACGTGCAGGTTCTGGTGGTCACCCACCTTCCCCAAGTGGCCGCCTTTGCCGACCAGCACATCACCGTCACCAAGACATCCGTCAGGGGAGCCGACGGCGGCACCGCCACCGGCTTCACCTCCAGTGACGTCCGCCTCCTTGACGGGCCGGAACGCGTGCGGGAACTCGCCCGCATGCTGGCCGGCCAGGAAGACTCCGAGTCCGCCCAGGCCCACGCCCAGGAACTGCTGGACGACGCCAAACTCCTGCCGCAGCGGGCCTGACGGGAACAGCCACGGGAAGGCGCAATTGATGATAGGCTCGAATTCCGTGGTGCAGCGATCAAATTCCCGTGTAAATTCCCGGTTCCCGGGCTCCTCCAAGATGACAAAGCACATCTTCGTCACCGGCGGCGTGGCGTCCTCCCTCGGTAAGGGACTGACGGCCTCCAGCCTCGGTCACCTGCTCCGGGCCCGCGGCCTGTCCGTCACGATGCAGAAGCTCGATCCCTACCTGAACGTGGATCCGGGCACGATGAACCCCTTCCAGCACGGTGAGGTCTTCGTCACGGACGACGGCGCCGAGACGGACCTGGACATCGGGCACTACGAGCGGTTCCTTGACGAAAACCTCGAAGGTTCGGCCAACGTGACCACCGGGCAGGTGTACTCCACGGTGATCGCCAAGGAACGGCGCGGCGAATACCTCGGCGACACCGTCCAGGTCATCCCGCACATCACGGACGAGATCAAGCGCCGCATGCGGCTCCCCGCTGAAGGCAAGAACGCCCCGGACGTCATCATCACCGAAATCGGCGGCACCGTCGGCGACATCGAGTCCCAGCCCTTCCTCGAATCGGCCCGCCAGGTCCGCCAGGACGTTGGCCGCGGGAATGTCTTCTTCGTCCATGTCTCCCTGGTCCCGTACATCGGACCGTCGCAGGAACTGAAGACCAAGCCCACGCAGCACTCGGTAGCAGCGCTGCGCTCCATCGGCATCCAGCCCGAAGCCATCGTGATCCGGTCCGACCGCGAGATCCCCGAGGCCATGCGCGCCAAGATCGGCCGCATGTGCGACGTCGACCTCGAAGCAGTCATCGGCTGCCCGGACGCCCCGAGCATCTACGACATCCCCAAGACGCTGCACACCCAGGGCCTGGACTCCTACATCGTCCGTGCCCTGGACCTGCCGTTCAAGGACGTGGACTGGACCAGCTGGGACCGCCTCCTGGAGGCCGTCCACAACCCCAAGCACCAGGTCGAAATCGCGCTGGTGGGCAAGTACATCGACCTTCCGGACGCCTACCTATCGGTCACCGAAGCCCTGCGTGCCGGCGGCTTCGCCAACGAGGCCAAGGTCAAGATCCGGTGGGTCCCCTCAGACGAGTGCGAAACCCGGGAGGGTGCCATCAAGGCGCTCGACGGCGTGGACGCCATCTGCGTGCCTGGCGGCTTCGGCATTCGGGGCCTCGAAGGCAAGCTCGGTGCCCTGAAGTTCGCCCGCGAGACCAAGCTGCCTGTGCTGGGCCTGTGCCTTGGCCTGCAGTGCATGGTCATCGAGTACGCCCGCAACGTGGTGGGCCTGGAAGGTGCCTCCTCCAGCGAGTTCGAGCCGGATTCCAAGTACCCGGTCATCGCCACCATGGAAGAGCAGCTGGAGTTCGTCGAAGGCCGCGGCGACCTGGGCGGCACCATGCGCCTGGGCCTCTACGAAGCCAAGCTGGACGAGGGCTCGGTCATTGCCGGCACCTACGGCAAGACCACGGTCAGCGAACGCCACCGGCACCGCTACGAGGTCAACAACAAGTACCGCGAGCAGATCGCAGAGAAGGGCCTGGTCTTCTCCGGTACCTCCCCGGACGGCAAGCTCGTCGAATTCGTTGAGCTGCCTGCGGACGTGCACCCGTACTACGTTGCAACGCAGGCGCACCCCGAGCTGAGCTCGCGGCCCACGCGCCCGCACCCGCTGTTCACCGGCCTGATCAAGGCGGCCCTGGACCACCAGGGCGCAGGCCAGCAGGCCGCTGCCGACACGGCTGCCCCCGCGGTGGAGGAGCCTGCAGCATCGGGTAGCGTTACCGCTAAGTAGTCAATAGAACAAAAAGGACGGCGCGATGCCTGGTACACCTGAAGCCACCCCTGCCAAACAGGTTTCGGATGCACCAAGCCCGCGCCGTCTTTTGTCCACGGAGAAGGTCTACCAGGGCAGGATCTGGGACGTCGTCAGTGACACTTTCCAGCTCTCCGAGTCCGGGGACGCCCTCACCCGCGACTACATCGACCACCCGGGCGCTGTCGCCGTCCTGCCTATGAATGACGAGGGCCAGGTCCTGCTGCTGAAGCAGTACCGGCACCCCGTTGGCATGGACCTTTGGGAAGTCCCCGCGGGCCTGCTGGACGTCGAAGGCGAAGACTTCGTGGTCGGGGCGGCGCGGGAACTCGCTGAAGAAGCGGACCTGGCGGCGGGGACCTGGAACGTCCTGGCCGATGTCTTCAATTCCCCCGGATCCTCCAGCGAAGCCATCCGCATCTATCTGGCCCGGGACCTCACCGAAGTGCCGCACCACGAACGCCACGAGCGGACGGACGAGGAAGCGGAGATCGAATTCCACTGGATCAGCCTGGACGACGCTGTGGCCTCCGTCCTGGCCGGCCGCCTGCATAACCCCTCCGCCGTCGTCGGGATCCTCGCCGCTGCAGCCGCCCGCTCTTCCAGCTATGACGGACTCCGTCCCGCCGACGCCCCCTGGCCCGCCCACCCCAGCCAGCGCTGATGGTGCCTGGTCCATCGGTGGAAGCGGTCCCGGAGGCTGAGCCGGTCCCGGACGCCGCCCCTGCGGTCGGTGCAACCGCCGGTGCCACACCTGCGGCCGTCCCGGCCGCGATCGAGCGTGGAATCACCGATTATCTCCAGCACCTCGGCGTCGAACGCGGGCTGGCCGCGAACACGCTCGCAGCCTACCGGCGGGACCTGGCCAGATACGCCCGCTACCTCACGGCCGCCGGCTGCTCACGCCCCGGTGACATCACCCGGCACCATGTGACGGGGTACGTCCGTGCCCTTTCAGACGGGTCCGACGGCGGTTCTGCGCTGGGCGTGCGGTCCGCCGCCCGGACCGTGGTGGCTGTCCGGGGGCTGCACAAGTTCTGGGCCCTGGAGGGCCACACAACCGCGGATCCAGCCAGCGAGGTACACCCACCGATGGCCGGCAAGCGGCTCCCCAAAGCCATCAGCGTCGATGAGGTGACCCGGATCCTCGAAGCGGCGGGAACCGATACCGCCACCGGGCTGCGGGACCGCGCCCTGCTCGAATTCCTCTATTCCACGGGGGCCAGGATCAGCGAAGCGGTGGGACTGGACGTTGACGATATCTCCCTTGCCGAACCGGGGGCCGGGCCCGCGATCGTCCGCCTGTTCGGCAAGGGATCGAAGGAACGCCTGGTGCCGCTGGGCTCCTACGGGGCCCGGGCGCTCGATGCCTACCTGGTCCGCGGGCGCCCGCTGCTTGCCGCCAAGGGGAAGGGCACGCCCGCGCTGTTCCTCAATGCCCGCGGCGGGCGGATCAGCCGCCAGAGTGCCTGGACCATCCTGAAAGCGGCGGCGGAAAGAGCCAACATCACCCGCGACGTGTCACCGCATACGCTGCGCCACTCCTTCGCCACCCACCTGCTGGAAGGCGGGGCGGACGTCCGCGTGGTGCAGGAACTGCTGGGCCACGCGTCGGTGACCACCACCCAGGTGTACACCCTGGTCACTGCCGATACCCTGCGGGAGATTTACGCCGCGGCACATCCACGGGCGCTGGGCTAGCCGGGTCCTGCCCTGACGGTCGCATCGATCCGCACAACGAATTTTCCCGCTGCTGTAAGAACCAGCCCCGCCCGGGACACTTAGTCTTCAAGAAGACTCACCAGTGTCCGGGGGGAAATACTATGTTGGCAGCGGAAGAGCAGGCATTCATCATCTGCATTCCCAGCATTCGGGGCGGGTCCACCGGTACATCGCGTGCCGCATCAGCGACACGGGCCGTGCCGAGGAGTTGGCGGCCGACGTGTTCCGCATTGCCTGGCAGAAACAACTTCCGGAGCCGCCCGGCATCGGCTGGCTGCTCGCAACGGCCCGTCATGTGCTCGGTAATGAATACAGGGGTCGTCGCCGCCGCCAGGAACTTCTTGACCGCCTGCAGGACGAGGCACGCGGCAACGTCCTGCAGGAGGAAACCGGGGAGAAGGGCCCGGTAGCGGAGGTACTTGGCCGCCTTCGGGAACGGGACCGCGAGATCCTCATGCTCAGTTACTGGGATGACCTGACCCTCCCCGAACTCGGCCAAGCCCTTGAATGTTCCCCTTCAACTGCTGCCGTACGGCTGCACCGTGCACGCCGGGCTTTCGCCAAGGCTGCACCGGCACATCTCATGACCGAACGGAAGGACTAGCCATGGACCGCATTGAGCAGTTGATGAAGGCTGCCAAACCCCGGCCGACGGGCCCGAATGAGGTGGCCGCAGGTGATACGGCCCAGGCCTTGGCGGCTTTTGGGGAAACCGAAGTCATCCGTCCGGCGGCGCGGGCACCGGAACGCGGCCACCAGCGGGGACGGACAGCCGTCCGCACAACTGCTGCGACTGTGCTGGCAGCAGCAGCAGCGGTGGCCGGCGCGGTGTACGTGGGCGGGGCCATGACACAGCGGCCCATGCCCGGGCCCGGCGTGGCGCCCCCGGAGGCAACCGGAAACCCTGCACGGGCCAGCCCGTCGGCCACACCGTCTGCCAGTGACCAACCCACTGCCACCGCGTCATCCTCCGCGGCTCCATCCGGGAGCCCTGCGGCCGGTGGCTTGAGCACGGGCGGTGTGCCCTGCACCATGGACAACGTGGACCTGCAGCGGAGCGACCAGCAGCGCATCATCTTTCCGATTCCCGCAGACCAACAGCATCTCTATACCGTGCTGGGTTGCGCCGGCGGCTGGCTGGCCTTCTCCATCTCGGATGAGGGGGCCAAAGCCCTCCAGCTCGATGGCGGCAACGCCTGGTACCAGATCGCGAAGCTGCAGGACGGCCGGTTCCTGTGCGATTTCCGCCAGCAGACCGCCAGCGTCCTGAACTGGGAGTTCCAGGCACTGAACAATCAAGGCCTCACACCCCAGGAAGCGATGGACCGCGACTTTGCCTCCAAAGGGCTTCCGGTGGAACTCCGGCAGCAACTGGTTGGCGACGGCCCGGCCGCCGGATAGCTTCAGGGCCCGCCGGCAGCTATAGGGTTGTGCACATGGAATCCTCCCAGGTCACCCTCTGTTTCCTGCTCCGCGATGGGGAGAACGGCTCCGAGGTCCTCCTGGGGCTCAAGCAGACCGGGTTCGGCAAAGGCAAAATCGTAGGCATCGGCGGCCATGTGGAACCGGGGGAGTCGCACGCGCAGGCCGTGGTGCGCGAAGTCCTTGAAGAAACCGGGGTGGTGCTGCGGCAGGAAGACCTCCGTGATGCCGGCAGCGTGCACTTTATCTTCCCGTCCCGGCCGGAATGGGACATGAAAACCAGCCTGTTCACTGCCCGCACCTGGGAGGGCGAGCCGGAACCCAGCGACGAGATCCTGCCCGGCTGGTTCCGCGTGGACACCCTTCCCGTGGACCGGATGTGGCAGGACGCGGACCACTGGCTTCCGGTGGTGCTGGAAGGCCGGAGGGTCAACGTGGTGGTCACCATGGCTACAGACAACGAGTCGGTCGCCTCATCCCGCAGCCTCCTGCGCTAGGCGGGCCCCACCAGGCCGTTAAGCGCCGACGGCGGGGCAGGCACCAAAGTGCCTGCCCCGCCGTCGGGCGTTCCTGCCATGCGCTAGGGAAGGTGCCGTTCCTCCACGCCGTTGTATTCGCTCAGCGGCCGGATCAGGGAGTTGGAGTCCAGCTGTTCCATGATGTGCGCGGTCCAGCCGGTGATCCGGCTGGCCACGAACAGGGGAGTGAACGTGGGGGTGTCGAAGCCCATCAGGTGGTAGGTGGGCCCCGCCGGGTAGTCCAGGTTCGGCTTGATGGCCTTGGCTTCATCCATCGCCGTTTCCAGGCCGTTGTACAGCCCCAGCAGTTCGGGGCGGCCGTAGTGGGCAATCATTTTGTCCAGGGCGGCCTTCATGGTGGGGACCCGGGAATCGCCGTGCTTGTAGACGCGGTGGCCGAAGCCCATGACCTTCTTCTTCTGGGCCAGGGCATCCTCCATCCAGGCCTTCGCCCGGGCCGCAGCCTCCTCCAGGGACTCCTCCTGCCGGATGCCGATCTCGTCGAACGTGTGCATCACGGCTTCGTTCGCTCCGCCGTGCAGCGGACCCTTGAGTGCCCCGATGGCTCCGGTCACTGCCGAATGCAGGTCCGAGAGCGTCGAGGTGATGACGCGGGCGGTGAACGTGGACGCGTTGAAGGAGTGCTCGGCGTACAGGATCATCGAGACGTTGAAGGCCTCCACCACCTCAGGTACCTGTTCCTCGCCGAAGGCCATCCACAGGAAGTTCGCCGAATAGCCCAGGTCCTCGCGCGGCTCCACGAGTTCCTGGCCGTGGCGGCGGCGCTGGTCGTAGGCCACCACTGCGGGCATGGCGGCGAACAGGTCAACAGCCTTTGCCATGTTGGCCTCGCGTGAGGAATCCTCTGCCTGCGGGTGCCGGGCGCCCATCACGGAGGCCGCGGTCCGGCAGACATCCATCGGGTGCGAAGTCACCGGCAAGGCGTCGATGACCTGCTTGACCACCGGGTCGAGGGCGCGGCCCGCACGCTCCCTCGCGGTGAACTCCGCCAACTGCTCCGTGGTGGGCAATTCGCCGTTCCAGAGCAGGTAGGCCACTTCCTCGAAGCTGCACCGGGCGGCCAGCTCCTGGACCGGGTAGCCGCGGTAGAGCAGGGAGTTGGTGTCAGGGTTGACCTTGGAGACGGCGGTGTAGTCCACCACGACGCCGGCGAGGCCCTTTTTGATCTCATTTTCAGCCATTGCTGAAACTCCTTTGTTCCTAAAGCCTGGTGTCCGGCAAATGCCGGCGTTCCGGTGTGGTGCCAGGGCGGGATGTCAGGTTCCGGGGATCCGGAAATTGAAGACCCCGGTGTCAAAGTGGTTATAGGCCTCATAGTCAACGAGGTCGTAGAGCCGGGCACGGGTCAGCATGCTTGGAACCTGTGCCTCCTGGGTGCCGTCGGATTTGATCGATTCCAGAGTACGCTCAGCAGCGCCCATGGCACTACGGAGCAGGGTGACCGGATAAATGACCATGTTCACGCCCACGCCGGCCAGTTCGTCCACGGTAAACAGTGCGCTCTTGCCGAACTCAGTCATGTTGGCCAGGATCGGCACGTCCACGGCGTCCCGGATGGCCTTGAACTCGCTGAGGTCCTTCATGGCCTCGGGGAAGATCGCGTCTGCGCCGGCTTCAACCAGGGCTTTGGCCCGCTGCTGCGCCGCCTCCAGCCCATCGGTGGCCCGGATGTCGGTGCGGGCCATGATGAGGAAGTTCGGATCGCGGCGCGCGTCCGCTGCGGCCCGGATCCGCTTGGTGGCGGTATCCAGATCCACCACGTTCTTGCCGTCCAGGTGGCCGCAGCGCTTCGGGTTGAACTGGTCCTCGATGTGGCAGCCGGCCAGGCCGGCGTTTTCCAGTTCCTGCACGGTGCGGGCCACGTTCATCGGTTCCCCGAAGCCGGTGTCGGCGTCAACGATCGAGGGCAGGTCCGTCATGCGGGCGATCTGGCCTGCCCGGGTGGCTACCTCGGTCAGCGTGGTCAGCCCGATGTCCGGCAGGCCGAGGTCGTTGGCCAGGACCGCGCCGGAAATGTAGACCCCGGCAAAGCCCTTCTCCTCGATGAGCCGGGCGGAGAGGGGGCTGAACGCACCCGGGAACTGCTGGATGGTGCCGGAGGTCAGGAGCTCGCGGAAACGGATCCGCTTCTGTTCGGGCGTGGTCTTCGAATACAGCATCAGAAGAGTCCCTTCGGTGCCGCTGCCAGGTCGATGACCCCGGGCGCTGCAGTGATGTTCAACTGGTCCAGCTCGCCGGCGCCCAGTTCGGGGAGGCGTTCGACGGCGGCGAGGAACCTTTCGATTTCCGCCTCCTCCACCAGTCCTGCGGCAAGGGTCCGGAACTTGTTGATGTACTGTTCGCGGGCGAACGGCCGGGCGCCGAGGGGGTGGGCGTCGGCGACGGCGATCTGGTCGGTGATGACAGTGCCGTCCTTGAGGGTGATCTCCACCGAGCCGCCGAAAGCCTTTTCCGCGATGTCCAGAGAGTGGTAGCGCCGGGTCCACTCTGCGTCCTCCACCGTGGCCACCTTGTGCCACAGCTCCACGGTGTCCGGGCGTGCTGCGCGTTCCGGTGCGTAGGAGTCCACGTGGTGCCAGGCGCCGTCCTGCAGGGCGACCGTAAAGATGTAAGGGATGGAGTGGTCCAGGGTTTCCCGGCTGGCGGTGGGGCTGTACTTCTGGGGGTCGTTCGCGCCGGAGCCGATCACGTAGTGGGTGTGGTGGCTGGTCTTGATCAGGACTGATTCGACGTTGGCCGGGTCGGCCACCTCAGGGTGTTCGCGGTGCAGCTTGCGGGCCAGGTCGATCCAGGCCTGCGCCTGGTACTCGGCCGAGTGTTCCTTGGTGTAGGTGTCCATGATGGCGCGCTTGGCTTCGCCGGGGGTGGGAAGCGGGACCATGTAGGACGCGTCCGGACCATCGAGCATCCAGGCGATGACGCCGTCTTCGCCTTCGTAGATCGGCACCGGTGAGGTCTGGCCGCGCATGGCCCGGTCGGCTGATTCGATGGCCATCTTGCCGGCGAATGCCGGGGCGTGGGCCTTCCAGGTGGAGATCTCGCCCTTGCGTGACTGCCGGGTCGCCGTGGTGGTGTGCAGCGCCTGGCCCACTGACTGGAAGATGGTTTCGACGTCGAGGCCCAGCAGGGTGCCGATCCCGGCGGCCGCAGAGGGACCAAGGTGCGCGACGTGGTCGATCTTGTGCTTGTGCAGGCAGATGGCCTTGACCAGGTTGACCTGGATCTCGTAGCCCGTGGCGATGCCGCGCACCAGGTCGTGGCCGCTGGCGCCCACGTGCTGGGCTACGGCAAGGATGGGGGGAATGTTGTCGCCGGGGTGGGAGTACTCGGCGGCCAGGAAGGTGTCGTGGTAGTCGAGTTCGCGGACGGCCACCCCGTTGGCCCAGGCAGCCCATTCCGGTGCCACCCGTTCCTCGATGCCGAACACCTTGGAGCCCTTGCCGCCGGTGCTGGGTCCGTGGGTGAGCGCCTGGGCCCGGGCCGCGACGATCGGGGCGCGGTTCAGGGACGCGATGGCCACCGAGGCGTTGTCGATGATGCGGTTAATCACCATGTCCGTCACTTCGTCGGTGACGGCGACGGGATCTGCCGCCACCTGCGCGATCTTGTAGGCAAGCTGGTCCTCGCGGGGGAGGTTTTCTTCGCTCTTGTAGACGCGGACGTGGTGTTCCTTAACCATGGTGCTCCTTCGGGTGGGATGCGTGGGTCGCTTTGACGTGGGAGAGGCTGCGGTGCAGGTGGACGATCGTTGCCGCCTCGGCGAGGGCCGGGTTGCCGGCGGCGATGGCCTCCGCGATGGCGGCGTGCTCGGCTGCGGCGGCGGTCAGGCGGTTGGCGTCGTCGGCGGCAAGCCGGCGGATTCGGACCAGGTGCACGCGCAGGCTGCGCATGGCCTGGGCCAGGTAGGAGTTGGAGATGGCGGCGTCGATGGCTGTGTCCAGCCTGCCCACCAGTTCGTAGTAGTCATGCAGGGCGGGGTCCCCGCCGTTGATCAGCGCGGGGGCATTGAGGAGTTCGCACTGCAGGCGCTCGAAGGTGGCGGTGTCCCCGCGCCGGGCGGCCAGCGCCGCGGCCTTGCCCTCCAGGGTCTGGCGGAGCTCGAACAGTTCGTCGATGTCCTCCAGGGAGATGTCGGTGACGACGACGCCGCGGCCGCCCGCCGTCGTGAGTCCTTCCGCCGTGAGGCGGCCCAGCGCCTCCCGCAACGGCGTGCGCGACACACCAAGGCGTTCGGACTGTTCCACCTCGGCCAGGACGGTGCCGGGCGCAAGGCGCCATTCGATGATGTCGTCCCGCAGGGCAGCATAGGCCTTGTCGCTGGCTCGCATGGTGCCCTCCTTCCTCGTTGACGACATCAGTGTATACACAGCAGGCTGAATGACGCCAGCATTTTCCACGAATAGCGGGTATAGCTGGAACTCTGTATACAAAACTCTTGTCGGCCGACCCTGTTGGCGTCTACCATGGGCTGCATCACAACGTCGTGGACGGGATACCCTCATGGTCACCAACAGCTACCGGGACAGCTACCGCCGCAGTGTCGAACAGCCCCAGGAATTTTGGCTGGAGGCAGCGCGGAACATTTCCTGGACGTCTCCGCCGGGCCGGGCCCTGGACTCCAGCCGGGCGCCGCTGTACAGCTGGTTCCCCGATGGAGCCCTGAATACCTGCTATAACGCCCTGGACCGGCACGTGGCAGAAGGCCGCGGAGGGCAGGATGCCCTGATCCATGACTCGGCCATGCTGGGAACGCAGCAGCGCTACACGTATGCGGAACTCACGGATCTTGTGGCACGCTTTGCCGGCGTGCTGCGGAGCCACGGCGTCGGCAAGGGCGACCGCGTGGTGATCTACATGCCCATGATCCCGGAAGCCGCCATCGCCATGCTGGCCACCGCCCGCCTGGGCGCGGTTCACTCGGTGGTTTTTGGCGGCTTCGCACCCAAGGAGCTTGCCGCACGGATCCGAGATGCCGCCCCCGCTGCGGTGGTCACCGCATCCGGTGGCATCGAACCGGCCCGGCGCATCGAGTACCTCCCGGCGGTCGCCGAGGCCCTTGCGCTGGCCGGCGCGCCGGACATCCCCGTGCTGGTCAAGGCACGCTACGGCTTCGCAGCTGCGGCTGCGGACCACGCAGGCTGGCTGGACTGGGACACGGCCATGGAATCGGCCCAGCCCGTGGCCCCTGTCGCAGTGCAGGCCACGGACCCGCTCTACATCCTGTACACCTCCGGGACCACCGGGGCGCCCAAGGGAGTGGTCCGTGACAATGGCGGGCACGCCGTCGCCCTGCGCTGGACCATGGAAAACATCTATGACATCGGCCCCGGCGACGTCATGTGGACAGCGTCGGACGTTGGCTGGGTGGTGGGGCACTCCTACATCGTCTATGGGCCGCTGCTGGCCGGGGCCACCACCGTGATGTACGAAGGGAAACCGGTTGGCACGCCCGACGCGGGGGCGTTCTGGCGCGTGGTGCAGGACCATAGGGTCAACGTGCTGTTCACCGCCCCCACGGCACTGCGGGCCATCCGCAAGGCCGATCCCGAAGCAACGCTGCTGCGGGACTACGATGTCTCCAGCCTGCGGACGCTGTTCGCGGCCGGCGAGCGGCTGGACACGGACACGTTCCACTGGGCATCCCGGGTCCTGGGCGTACCCGTGGTGGACCACTGGTGGCAAACCGAGACCGGCTGGGCCATTTGCGCCAATCCGCGTGGACTGGAGCCACTGCCCATCAAGGCCGGCTCCCCAACCGTTCCGATGCCAGGGTTCCGGCTGCAGATCCTCGACGGCGGGGGCGGGGAAGTCGAGCCGGGGATCGAAGGCAACATCGTGCTCGGGCTGCCGTTGCCGCCGGGCACCCTGACCACCCTGTGGGGAAACGACGAACGTTTCATCTCGTCCTACCTCCAGGCTTTCGACGGCTGCTACGCCACGGGCGATTCCGGCTACCGCGATGAGGACGGTTACCTGTTCGTCATGGGCCGTACCGACGACATCATCAACGTTGCCGGCCACCGGCTGTCCACCGGCGCCATGGAACAGGTGATCGGCCAGCACCCCGCCGTCGCAGAGTGCGCCGTGATCGGGCTCGCAGACCCACTCAAGGGCCAGCGCCCCAGCGGCTATGTGGTGCTTAAGTCCGGGGTCGACATCCCCGAAGACGTCCTGGCCAAGGACCTGGTGGCCATGGTCCGGCGGGACATCGGTGCCGTGGCGGACTTCAAGCATGTGACGGTGGTGGACGCCCTGCCCAAGACCCGGTCCGGAAAGATCCTGCGCAAAACCATGCGCCAGATCGCCGACGGCGACGAATACACGGTGCCGTCCACCATCGAGGATCCTGGCGTCATTGACCAGCTGATCGGCGCCCTCCGGGGCGGGACAGAAGCCCGCTGACTTCAGCGCCGGGGAAACCAGGCGTGGAACCCGTCAGCGGGCGGTCCAGCGGTACTCGTTTTCCGGCCGCCCCGGGGTTCCGTAGCGGGCGGTCCGGGAAACCGTGCCGGCGTCGGCCAGATACTCCAGGTAGCGCCGCGCCGTCACCCGGGACATGCCCAGCGAATCCATAACCTCGGTAGCGGACACTGCCTCGGGCTGCCCGCGGAGAAACTCCTGGACGGAGCCGAGGGTCGCGGTGGAAAGGCCCTTCGGGAGCGGAAGTTCCGAGGGCGCCCGGAGGCTGGCGAACGCCTGGTCCACCTCGCTTTGCGAGGCACCGCCCTTGCCGGGACCGTGGCCCGGATCTGCCAGTTGCTGCCGGAACTGGCGGTAGTTCTCCAGCTTGTCGGAGAACGTGGCGAACGTGAACGGCTTGATCAGGTACTGGACCACACCGATGGCAACAGCGCTGCGGACGATTGCCAACTCGCGCACGGCGGTGATGGCGATGATGTCCGCCAGGATCCCCGCCGACCGCATCCGCCGGGCGATGTCCAGGCCATGGAGGTCGGGCAGGTTCATGTCCAGCAGGACCAGTTCCACCGGCTGGCCCGCAGTAACGAATTCATTCAGGAGCCGAAGGGCGGACTGGCCGTCCGGGGCGGTCCCCGCCAGCTCGAAACCTTCCATCCGCCCCACGTAGGCGGCGTGCGCCGCCGAAGCGATGGCCTCGTCTTCGACGACGAGGACCCGGATGCTGCTCACTGTTTGTGCTCCTTCTCCGCGGACACCGCCGCAGGCAGGAATACTTCGAACTTGGCGCCGCGCCGGCCGTCAATGGCCAGCGTACCGCCCAAACGCTGCACCGCCTGCCGGACCAGTGCCAGGCCAATGCCGCGGCCGCCCGTCCCTGCAGGCTTGGTGCTGAATCCGTGCCTGAAGATCTTTTCCGAATCCGCAGGATCGATGGGAGCCCCGGAATCGTTCACGGCGATGTCCAGCCCCTCGTCGTCCGCCTCCAGCGTCAGCACCACCCGCCGCGGTGGCGGCGCATCCGCGGCCGCATCGATGGCGTTGTCCAGCAGGTTTCCCAGGATCGTCACCAGGTCCTGCACGGCAACCCCGGGTGCCGCGCCGGAGCCGAGGGTGGAAACATCCAGCTGGACGCCTCGCTCGTGGGCCTCGGCCACCTTGCCCATGACCAGTGCGCCCACCACGGGTTCGTCAATCGAGCTCACCATGTCGTCCGTCAACTGCTGGCTCAAGGCCAGGTCCTGGGTGGCAAAATCGAGGGCTTCCCCGGTCCGGCCAAGTTCCAGAAGCGAGACCATGGTGTGGAGCCGGTTGGCGTGTTCGTGGGTCTGGGCCCGGAGCGCGTCGGACAGTGTCCGCATGGTCTGCAGTTCGTTGCCAAGGGCCTCGATCTCCGTCCGGTCCCTCAGGGTAGCCACCGTCCCGTAGACCGGAACCTTCCCGCGCGCCCCGGGGGATTCCGGGCCCCGTGCAGGGCCCTGGTTAACCACCAGCACGCGGGAACCGGTCAGCACCATCTCGTCCTTGGTGGTGCGCCCGGAGTCAAACAGGGTGCGCAGTTCGCTGTCCAGGGGGAGGTCCGCCAGCGACGGCGGCCGGGTGGGATCGTTGCTTCCCGTATCGGCCAGGCCAAGGAGTTCGGCAGCCTGGTCGTTGTACATCACCACCCGCTTCCTGGCATCGATAAGGATCAGCCCTTCGCGGACCGAGTGCAGGACCGATTCGTAGTAGGTGAACAGCTGCGCCAACTGTTCGGGCCCCCAGCCGCGCGTGACCCTGCGGAGGTACCGGCCCAGCAGCCAGGACGCAAGGGAACCGCCCACCAGCAAGGCGATGCCGACTGCGAGCAGGACCGGCAGGCGGCCGGTGAAGGCAACATCGACACTGCGGACGGTCACCCCGGCCGCTACCAGGGCCTTGACCGTTCCGGCCGCGTCCTTGACCGGCACAATGGTCCGGACGGAAGGCCCAAGGGTGCCGGCGGTGACTTCGGTGAACGGCCTGCCCTGCAGGGCAACGTCGATTGAACCGATGTACGGCCTCCCCAGCTCTTCATCCCTGGGGTGCGTCCAGCGGGTCCGGTCCGGAGCCATGATGGTGATGAAATCGATGTGGGCGGCGCTGGTGACGTCCTTGGCATAGGGCTGCAGGAGGGCGGACGGGTCCGGCGTGGCCGCGGCCTGGAGCACCAGGGGGTTGGCCGCGATGGAGGCTGCCACACCTTCCATGCGGCGGCCGGCTTCGTCATACGTCCGGTCCCGCGCATCCACGTAGGCCGCAGTTCCCACGATGGCAATGAAGGATACGACGATCAGCAGGTTCGCCAGGAAGAGCCGGCGGGCGATACTCCAGCGGTGGATCATGCTGCCTCCATCTGAACCCCGGGACTACTGCGACCAATATGAACGCAACGGTGAGCTGGATCACGGGGTGCCCAATGATGGATATCACATTGCACGGACGTGTTGAGCCCAGAGACTGCGCCGCAGCGTCTATCAGAATATCCACAAGGAGACACATCATGGCTTCTCAACGAGGAGAGTCGCTCGAGACCGCGACGCCGCGGCGCAAGGGACTGGACAAGTCCCACTACCTCTACATTGCCGTCATCGCCGCCGTCGTCCTCGGCGCGGTGGTGGGCCTGCTCTTCCCGGAGGTTGGCAAGTCGCTCAAGCCCCTGGGTGACGGCTTCGTCAAGCTCATCAAGATGATGATCGCGCCGGTCATCTTCTGCACCATCGTCCTGGGCATCGGCTCCATCGCCAAGGCGGCCACCGTCGGTAAGGTGGGCGGCCTCGCCCTGGGCTACTTCATCATCATGTCCACCTTCGCGCTGGCCATCGGCCTGGTGGTGGGCAACCTGATCCACCCGGGTGAAGGCCTCAAGCTGACGCCCTACGATCCCAACAAGAAGGCCGCCACGGACAGCACCGTGGACTTCCTGATGGGCATCATTCCCAGCGACATTCCGGTGCTGCCCACCCTGCTGGCCGCGATCCTGGTTGGCTTCGCACTGCAGAAGATGGGCGCCCAGGGCACCCCGATCCTCAAGGCCATCGGCCACGCCCAGGCCCTTGTCTTCCGCATCCTGATCATGATCATGTGGCTCGCCCCGGTGGGCGCCTTCGGCGCCATCGCCGCCGTCGTCGGTGCCACCGGCGTCCAGGCCATCGTGAGCATGTTCACCCTGATGATTGCCTTCTACATCACCTGTGCACTGTTCATCGTGGTCATCCTGGGCGGCCTGCTGCAGGTTGTTGCCGGCGTGAACATCTTCAAGCTGATGAAGTACCTGGCCCGCGAATACCTCATCATCTTCTCCACTTCATCCTCCGAAGCGGCGCTGCCCCGCCTGATCGCCAAGATGGAACACCTCGGCGTCTCCAAGCCTGTCGTGGGCGTCACCGTTCCCACGGGCTACTCTTTCAACCTGGACGGCACCGCCATCTACCTGACCATGGCGTCGCTTTTCGTGGCCAACGCCATGGGCACCCCGCTGGACCTCGGCGCCCAGATCTCCCTGCTGGTCTTCATGATCATCGCCTCCAAGGGTGCGGCAGGCGTCACCGGCGCCGGCCTGGCCACCCTCGCAGCCGGCCTGCAGGCACACCGTCCCGAACTGCTCGGGGGAGTGGGCATCATCGTCGGCATCGACCGCTTCATGTCCGAGGCCCGCGCGCTGACCAACTTCACCGGCAACGCTGTGGCCACCGTCCTGGTGGGCACCTGGGTCAAGGAGATCGACGGCGGCCAGGTTGCCCGCGTCCTCTCCGGCGAAGTTCCCTTCGACGAGCAGACCATGATTGCCGGCCACGGCGAGATGGCACCAAAGGAAGAAGGCGCACGGGAAGCAGCCAAGGCCTAGCCCAGGCCATTCAAGAGACCCAAAACCGCCGCCGCAGCCACGCTGCGGGGGCGGTTTTGCGTTGTCCCGGCAACGAACCTTCGACCTCAGCTAGAGGGTCAAGGCTCAACATTCGCGGAAAGTCAAGTTCCGTCGAATACCGTGTCGGGCGCTGTAACCTAGGGAGCAGAACGAACGGCGCTGGTACGCCAGCGGCAGGAAATCACCGTCATCGAAAGTGTGGACAGATACGTGAGCAGCGAACAGGGTTCAGCAACTCTGGAGGGCACGGAATTCGACCTGGAAAACGCGGTGATGGGCCCCACGGGACGCCCATACCGCGAGTTCCCGGAACCTGCGCCGCTGCCCTCCCACGGTCCGGCCCGCGTCATCGCCATGGTCAACCAGAAGGGCGGGGTCGGGAAGACCACCTCCACCATCAACCTGGCCGCCGCGCTCGCCGAGTACGGCCGCCGTGTCCTGCTCGTGGACTTCGACCCCCAGGGCGCGCTGTCCGCGGGCCTCGGCGTCAACCCGCACGAGCTTGACCTCACCGTGTACAACGTCCTGATGGACCGCAAGGTGGACATCCGCGACGCCATCCACCAGACCGGCGTCGAAAACGTCGACCTGCTGCCGGCCAACATCGACCTTTCCGCGGCAGAAGTGCAGCTGGTCAATGAGGTGGCACGCGAACAGGTCCTGGACCGTGCGCTGAAGAAGGTCGAAGACGACTACGACGTCGTCCTTATCGACTGCCAGCCGTCCCTGGGCCTCCTGACCGTCAATGCCCTTACTGCGGCCCACGGCGTCATCATTCCGCTCATCTGCGAGTTCTTCGCACTGCGTGCCGTTGCCCTCCTCGTGGAAACGATCGACAAGGTGCAGGACCGGCTGAACCCGCGGCTGCAGGTGGACGGCGTGCTGGCCACCATGTATGACGCCCGGACCCTGCACAGCCGCGAAGTGATCACCCGGCTGGTGGAGGCGTTCGGTGACAAGGTCTTCGAGACCGTGATCAAGCGGTCCATCAAGTTTGCCGATGCCACCGTGGCTGCCGAGCCCATCACCAGCTACGCCGGAAACCACGTAGGTGCCGACGCTTACCGCCGGCTCGCCAAGGAGCTGATCTCCCGCGGCGGCGCGCCCTAACCACGCTGTGGCCGAATCCAAGCCCGGCTTCGAGGTGCGGCTGGCCAACTTCACGGGTCCGTTTGATCTCCTCCTGGGACTGATTGCCAAGCACCAGCTGGACATCACCGAAGTTGCCATCGCCACGGTTACTGATGAGTTCATCAAGTACATCCGCAAGCTGCAGCAGCTCGGCGAAGAATGGGCGCTGGACGAGGCAAGCGAGTTCCTGGTGATAGCCGCTACCCTCCTTGACCTCAAGGCCGCCCGGCTCCTCCCGGCCGGTGAAGTCGAGGACGACGAGGACATTGCCCTTTTGGAGGCGCGAGACCTGCTCTTTGCCCGGTTGCTCCAGTACAAGGCGTTCAAGCAGGTTGCAGGAATCCTGGGCGAAACCCTGGACCAGGAAGGGCGCCGTTTTCCCCGCCAAGTGGCTCTCGAAGAGCATTTTGCGGCCATGCTTCCCGAACTCGTCTGGAAGCACACACCCCACCAGTTCGCTGCCCTGGCCGAGGCGGCCCTAAGGCCCAAGGCGCCTGCGCAGCCACCGCAAGTGGCGCTCGGCCACCTTCACGGCAGCAACGTCAGCGTCAAGGAACAGGCCGAGGTGCTGGGCCGCCGGCTGCGGGAGGAATCGCCGCTGACCTTCCGCTCCCTGATTGCCGACGCCGGCTCCACCCTGGTGGTGGTGGCCAGGTTCCTGGCCCTCCTGGAACTCTTCCGGGACCGGGCCGTCTCATTCGACCAGCTATCCCCGCTGGCGGACCTCGCCATCCACTGGACGGCGGACTGCCCGGACTGGTCGGCGGAAAACCTAAGCGAAGAATTCGAGGAGCAACTGTGAACCCGTCGCAGGATGCACAGCAGGACGACACCGGCCACGCGGAGGACTTCGCCCACCTTCCCGGCGGGGCCAAGGCTGCCCTGGAAGCGGTCCTCATGGTTCTGGACGAGCCGGCCACTGAGGAGGAGCTCGCCGCCGGGGTAGGGCTGACGGTCAATGCGGTCCGCTCCCTGCTGGCAGAACTGGAGCGCGAGTATAACGGCTATACTGTTAAAGCCCCGGAGGTGGAGAGTGCCAGCAGCGCTGGCATCGGATCCAGTCCCCGGGGTTTTGAATTGCGGAACATCGCCGGTGGCTGGCGCATCTACTCCCGCGCGGAATTTGCCGACATTGTGGGCAAGTATGTGCTTGAGGGGCAGACTGCCAGGCTAACCCAGGCGGCATTGGAAACACTGGCAGTCATCGCGTACCGCCAGCCCGTTTCCCGGGCGCGCGTGTCTGCAATTCGCGGGGTCAATGTTGACTCTGTCGTACGGACGCTGGCCCAACGCGGGCTGATCGAGGACGCGGGAACCGATCCCGAGTCCGGCGCAATCCTCTACCGGACTACCTCGTATTTCCTCGAACGGATGGGGATCAGTTCAGTGGGGGACCTGCCCCAACTGTCGCCGCACCTACCGGGGCTCGACGGGATCGCAGAGTTCTACGACGCCGAGACGATGTAGGCAGGACAACCCCTGCCCGCACCAGTCCATCCAGCAAGGGTTATTTATCAGGGCAGACGAAGTCTGCGCGGCTGGCTAAGGTTGTCTTTGGACATCTCAGCCGGCCAAAAACATATTGAAGGACGGGTCATGACACAGGCGGGACGCCAGGGTTCACCACGTAACGGTTCGGGACGCAGCGGGAACGAACGCAACAGTTCTCAGCGCCCGGCACAGGGCGGCAGCTTCAGCGGGGGCTCCCGCGGCGGAGCAGGCAAACGTGCCTCAGGATTCGGCGGCGACCGCCCGCACCGCGCGCCCAAGCCGCGCGAAGAGCGCTTCGTCGATCCCGACCTGGCAGGGGACCAGCAGGGACGCGGAGCCGAGGCTGCCCGGGGCGCCAAGCCGTCGTCACGCAAGCCCGCTGCCCGCAAGCCCGGTGCCAAGAAGGCTCCCGGCACGCCGGGTGCCCCCAAGCCCAAACCTCGTACCGGCGCTCCCGGTGCAGCCGCTTCGCGTGCCTTCGGCAGCGAACGCTTCGGCCAGAACCTGGGGCCGGTCCGCAAGCCCGCCCGGAAGAAGGGCCCCCGGGGCAACGTTCCCCAGTCCGAACTCCACGATGCCGACGGTGTGCGCCTCCAGAAGGTCATGGCCTCTGCAGGAGTCGCCTCCCGGCGCGTCTGCGAGGAGATGATCGCTGAGGGCCGCGTGGAAGTCGACGGCCAGGTGGTTACCGAACTCGGTGTCCGCGTGGACCCCAAGACTGCCGTCATCCACGTTGACGGGCTGCGGATCCAGCTGGACGAAAACCTGGTCTACATGGTGTTCAACAAGCCCAAGGGCGTGGTGTCCACCATGGAGGACCCCGAGGGCCGGCCCTGCATCAGCGATTTCCTGAAGAACAACAAGAACACCGGCGAACGCCTGTTCCACGTCGGCCGCCTGGACGTCGCCACCGAGGGCCTGCTGCTCTTGACTAACGACGGCGAGCTCGCCAACCGCCTGACACACCCGTCCTACGAGGTTCCCAAGACCTACCTGGTGCAGGTCCGCGGGCCGTTCCCGCAGGGCATCGGCGCCCAGCTGAAGGCCGGCGTCGAACTCGAAGACGGGTTCGCTTCGGTGGATTCCTTCCGCCTGGTGGACTCCACCCCGGGCCACGTGCTGATCGAGGTTGTGCTCCACTCCGGCAAGAACCGCATTGTCCGGCGCCTGTTCGACGCCGTGGGCTTCCCGGTCCAGCGGCTGGTCCGCGTCAAGGTGGGCCCCATCGGGCTCGGCGACCAGCGCCAGGGCAGCATCCGCAACCTGGGCAAGCAGGAAGTCGGCCACCTGCTGGCATCCGTAGGGCTCTGAGGCATGTCCGCGTTCAAGAGCCAGGGCCGCGGCCACCTGGACGGCCCGGTGGTGGTCATCGGGACCGGGCTGCTGGGCACCAGCATCGGACTGGGCCTGCGGGGGCGCGGCGTGCCCGTGTTCCTCTCGGACCCGTCGCCCACCAACCAGGCGGTGGCCGTGGACATCGGTGCCGGCAGCCCGCTGCCTGAACTCGGTGATACGTCACCGCAGCTGGTTGTGGTGGCCGCTCCGCCGGACGTCACAGCCGACGTCGTCCTCGCCGCGCTGTCCACCTACCCGGACGCCGTGGTGATCGACATCGCCAGCGTGAAGGCGGACATCCTTGCCCGGCTCCGCGAATCCGGCGTCGACCTGTCCCGCTACGTGGGGACGCACCCCATGGCGGGACGCGAAAAGTCCGGCCCGGTGGCTGCACGCGGTGAGCTCTTCACCTCCATGCCCTGGGTGCTCTGCCCGTCCGAGGAAACGTCCGGCGCCGCCCTCCAGGTGGCCCGCTCGCTTGCCTCGGACCTGGGAGCCGTCGTCTCGCAGTTCACCGCCGATGAGCACGATGAAGCCGTGGCGCTGGTCTCGCACCTGCCGCAGGTCATGTCCTCACTGCTGGCCAGCCGGCTGCAGGGAACTCCGCTGCACGCGTTGTCCCTGGCGGGCAATGGGCTGCGCGACGTCACCAGGATCGCAGCTAGCGACCCCACCCTGTGGGTCCAGATCCTCGGCGGCAACGCGGCCAAGGTGGTGGAGATCCTCTACGGTGTCCGGGACGACCTGAACCGGCTGATCGGCACCCTGGAGAACCCCGCGGCGCCCGGCGCCAGGCTGGACCTCGCCCAGCTCATCAGCGAGGGGAACGCCGGACAGGCGCGCATCCCCGGGAAACACGGCGGGCCCCCGCAGGCCTACGCGTGGCTCACCGTCCTGGTGGACGACAAGCCCGGCCAGATCGCACAGCTGCTCACCGAGATCGGCGAGATCGGCGTCAACCTGGAGGACATGCGCCTGGACCACTCGTCGGGCCAAAACGTAGGTATGGTTGAAATCTCCGTGTTGCCGAACAAGCACGACCACTTGATCGAAGCCCTTAACGACCGCGGATGGCGGGTACTTCAGTAATGACACAGGAACTCCTCGAATCCATGCGCGCCCTGCGCATCGGCCGCCCGCTGGTGGTGGCCATCGACGGGCCGTCCGGCTCCGGAAAGTCCAGCGTGAGCAAGGAAGTGGCCCGCAGGCTCCGGCTGGCCTACCTGGACACCGGTGCCATGTACCGGGCCCTGACCTGGTACTGCGTCACCGAAGGCATCGACCTCGAGGACGGTGCTGCCGTGGAGCAGGCATCCCGGGACTTTGTCCTTGAACTGAGCACCAGCCCGCTGGAGGAATATGTCCGGGTGGATGGAGTGGACGTCACGGACGCCATTCGGGAGCCGGCCATCTCAGCCGCCGTCAGTGCCGTCGCCACCACCCTGGGCGCACGGACGGAGCTGATCCGTCGGCAGCGGGACCTGATCGAAAAGCACCACCGCCGGATGGTGGTGGAAGGCAGGGACATCACCACCGTCGTCGCGCCCGGGGCCGAGGTGCGCATGCTCCTCACCGCCAGCGAGGAAGCCCGGCTGCGCCGGCGCGGCCTCCAGCTGGGCGGGACGCAGGACGCCGAGCAGCTGGCTGCCCAGGTCACGCACCGGGACGCCAAGGACTCCACGGTAGTGAACTTCACGCAGGCCGCCTCCGGTGTGGTAACGCTGGACTCCTCGGATCTGGACTTCGAACAGACCGTGGATGCTGCCCTCGTGATTGTCACCAAGGTCCTCAACCGTGACTGACGCATGCGCGGGCCTGCCCTCCGGGCTGACCATGGCCTGGAGCAGGCCGGTGGGATGGATCCTCGACCACTTGGTCTACCGGACCACCGTGACCGGCAGGACCAACGTGCCCACGGGCGGCCCGGTGATCTTCGCCGGCAACCACATCAGCTTCCTCGACGGGCCGGTGATGTTTGGCGCCGCTCCGCGCCCCATGCACATCCTGGTTAAACAGGAGATGTTCAAGGGTTTCCTGGGCCGGGTCCTGACCGCGTCCGGGCAGCTGCCCGTGGATCGCCGCGGTGACCGTGCCGCGCTGCAGCGCTGTAAGGACGTGCTCGACGCCGGGCGCTGCGTTGGGATTCTCCCGGAAGGGACGCGGGGGAGCGGCGCAGCCTCGGACATCAACGGCGGAGTGGCGTGGCTGGCGCTGAACTCCGGGGCGCCGGTGGTGCCGGTAGCCATCCTGGGCACCCGGCAGGGCGAGGAGCACCTGGACTTCGTTCCACGGCCCGGACGCCGCTTCCACGTCAGCTTCGGGGCGGCCCTTACCCTGGCCCGCCGCGCCGGCGAAACCGGCCGTGCTTCAATGGACAGGGCCGCGCAGGACATCCGTGCAGCGCTGGCAGGGCACGTCCAGGACACCATTCAACTCAGCGGACAGCCCTTGCCGTCCGCTGGACACCAAGACTTGACAGCAGTAGCCGGGGACGCCGGCAGATGACCACTAAGGACAGTGCAATGAGCGACACCACCCAGGCTACCGGGCACTCCGGCGCCGACGACGAATACACCCCCACCGGCACCGACCAGGTTGCCGAACGCCTGGAAGCGATCGGGGACGACGAAGCGGAGCTTCGTGCCGCCTCGCTCCGCGCCGGCCTGGAAGACTACGAGCTTGACGAGGACGACGCAGCCCTGCTGAGCGGCGAGTACGGCGACGAGGACCTCGAAGGCCCCCTTAAGCTGGACCCCGTCCTGGCCATCATCGGCCGTCCCAACGTGGGCAAGTCCACGCTGGTGAACCGCATCCTGGGCCGCCGCGAAGCAGTGGTTGAGGATACCCCCGGCGTCACCCGCGACCGCGTGATGTACTCCGCGAACTGGAATGGCCGCAACTTCACCCTGGTGGACACCGGGGGATGGGAGCACGACGCCCGCGGCATCCACGCCAGGGTTGCCGAGCAGGCTGAGATGGCCGTGGAGCTCGCCGACGCCGTCCTTTTCGTGGTGGACTCCGCCGTCGGCGCCACCGCCACGGACGAAGGCGTCATGAAGATGCTGCGCCGCAGCAAGAAGCCGGTCATCATGGTGGCCAACAAAGTGGACGACTTTGCCCAGGAAGCCGACAGCGCAGCACTCTGGGGCCTTGGCTTCGGCGAGCCCTACCCGGTGTCAGCCCTGCACGGCCGCGGCGTGGCCGACCTCCTGGACCACGTCATGGACGTCCTGCCCGAGTTCTCCACCGTCGAGGGCGTGGAACGCTCCGGCGGTCCGCGGCGCATCGCCCTGATCGGACGCCCGAACGTGGGCAAGTCCTCGCTCCTGAACAAGCTCGCAGGCTCTGAACGAGTGGTGGTGGACAACACCGCCGGCACCACCCGAGACCCCGTGGACGAATTCATCGAGCTCGGTGGCCGCACCTGGCGTTTCGTGGACACCGCCGGCATCCGCCGCCGCCAGCACATGGCGCAGGGCGCGGACTACTACGCCTCCCTCCGGACGCAGGCCGCGCTCGAGAAGGCGGAAGTCGCCGTCGTGCTCCTTGCCGTCGATGAGGTCCTCAGCGAACAGGACGTCCGCATCCTCCAGCTGGCCATCGAATCCGGCCGCGCCCTTGTCCTGGCCTTCAACAAGTGGGACCTCCTGGACGACGAACGCCGCCGCTACCTGGAACGGGAAATCGAACAGGACCTGGCCCACGTCGACTGGGCGCCGCGGGTCAACATCTCGGCAAAGACCGGCTGGCACAAGGACCGCCTGGTCCCGGCCCTGGACCTGGCCCTGGAGAACTGGGACCGGCGCATCCCCACCGGGCGCCTCAACGCCTTCCTGGGCGAGCTCGTTGCCGCACACCCGCACCCGGTCCGCGGCGGCAAGCAGCCCCGCATCCTCTTCGGCACCCAGGCCTCCAGCCGTCCGCCGAAGTTCGTGCTGTTCACCACCGGATTCCTGGATCCCGGGTACCGCCGGTTCATCACGCGGCGCCTTCGCGAGACCTTCGGATTCGAGGGCACGCCCATCGAGGTGAGCATGCGCGTCCGCGAGAAGCGTGGCCGCAAGCGTTAATTGCGACACACCTTGGGGCTGATCACCGGAAAGTGTCACTGGCACCCCTCCGGATCGTGTAAGCTCTTCTAGGTGGTTCGGCCGGACTGCTGATGAAAACCTTCGGGTTTGGGTTCAGCGGAGAACGGCGGAACCAGCGGGCTGTAGCGCAGCTTGGTAGCGCACTTGACTGGGGGTCAAGGGGTCGCAGGTTCAAATCCTGTCAGCCCGACCAGAGAGCGGAAGGCGCCGGAGAATTTCTCCGGTGCCTTCCGCTTTTTTGGGTTCTGCGGGCATTTTCGGCCCGCGCACCTTCCCATGGACAAATCAGCCCGGGGGCCCGGGGTGATTTGTCCGGACGGGGGTGTTCTGCGCTCTTCCGGGTCCGTGGTCTATACAGCTAGCCGAGGGCGGCGTCGAGGGTGACGAAGCCATAGCCGGCCGCCCGCAGCTGGGAGATCACCTGCGGGAGGGCCCCGGCGTCGAGCGTTGAGCCGTCGTCGGGGTTGGAACCGAGGTGCATCAGGACGATCTCCCCGGGCTGCGCGGATGCCATGACACGCTGGACGACGAAGCCGGGTCCGCGCGTTCCACCCAGGGTGCCCTGCCAGCCAAGCGTGTCAACGGTCCACCGGACCGCTGCGTAGCCGGCGGCGTTGACGGAGGCAATCGTGCGGGAATCGCGGGCGCCGAACGGGAAGCGGAAGAACGGGAGCGGGTCGCCACCCGCAGCCTCGATGCTCCTCTGCGCGCCGCTGATTTCGCCCGCAATCTGGGCGTCGGTCAGGGTGGTGAAGTCAGGGTGGGTCATGGAGTGGTTGCCGATCCTGTGTCCCGCGTTGTAGATCAGCGCCGGGTCGGAGGGAAACTGGTCGACCCAGTCTCCGGTAAGGAAGAACGTGCCCGGGACGCCGTTCGCTGCGAGGGTAGCGAGGATCGATCGGAGGCCGGCGTCGTTCGCGCCGGCGTCGAAGGTGAGCGCCACAATCTTCTGCGTGGTCGGAAGTCGCTCGAGATCCACGCCCAGGAGCGACGGCGGGACGCTGGCATAGATAACCTCGGTCCTGCCGCTGTCCGCGTGCCACAGGATCGAGCCGTGCTGGAAGTCGTTGCGGCGCCCGCCCGTAATGCCATACTCTCCGCTGGTCGGGTAGCCGAGCCTGCTGCGTTCCCAACCGAGGGCCGCCCACTGGGCGCGGATGGCTCCGTACACCTCGTGGGCCCCAGTGGTGGGCGACCAATAAATCGACGAACCGGCGGACGTGCCGCTGAAGTGGTTGTACCGGCCCACCCCGTCGGGGGCGCCGGCCTCATCCGTCACGGGGAATCCGAGCGCGCCCGACGGTCCGCCAAGCTCGAGATAGCGTCCGCGGACCGCGCCGTGTACCTCATGTGCTCCCGTGGCCGCGCTCCAGTAGATGGTGCCGCGGGCGAAGTCGTTGTACCGGCCGGCGGCGCCGGGAGTGGCCGTCTCATCGGTGAGCGGGAAGCCCAGGTAGCCGCCGGGTCCGCCGAATGCGAGGTACTCGCCGCGGATTGCGCCGTGCACTTCATGTGCTCCGGTGGCGGGGCTCCAGTAGATGGTGCCGCGGGCGAAGTCGTTGTACTGTCCGGCGGCGCCGGGAGTGGTGGATTCGTCGGTGAGCGGGAAGCCCAGATAGCCGCCCGGTCCGCCCAGTGCCAGATAGCATCCGCGGACCGCGCCGTGCACTTCGTGTGCTCCGGTGGCGGGGCTCCAGTAGATGCTGCCGCGGGCAAAGTCGTTGTACTGGCCCGCCGCTCCGGGAGTGGTGGTCTCATCCGTTAAGGGGAAGCCAAAGAACCCGGCGGGACCGCCCAGTGCCAGGTAGCGTCCGCGGATTGCGCCGTGCACTTCGTGTGCTCCGGTGGCGGGGCTCCAGTAGATCGTGCCGGCCGTGTAGTCCTGGGCACGACCTCCTGCGATGTCGTAGGTGCTGCCGAGTGGCGTGCCGAGGAATGATGCGCCGCCGCCAAGTTGTTCATAATGCTGGCTGATGGCGTCGTCGCCAACCTGCAGGACCGCCATCGACGCCGGAATGCTCTGGTGCGTGGCTGCCGCTGACGCCCCGGCCACGGGCGGACCCAGGGCTGTACCCCCTAGCCCACCGCCGAGGGCGAGGACCAAGGCCATTCCGAGGACGGCGGGTCGAGACCTGCGCATTGTGGCCCCTTCGTGCTGATCGAGACTTGCGAGCCTTAATCAAGACGCTACGCCCGGGAGACTTGCGCGGGCAGGACCGGAAGTCCCGAATTTTCCCGCGCGGCCACGGGCCATTCCGGGCCTGCCTACTTCAGGAACTTCGACGTCCTCCGGTCAGCCAGGACCTTGCCCTTGGTCTGGCAGGTGGGGCAGTACTGCAGCGCGGTGTCCGCGAACGACACCTCCCGGACGGTGTCACCGCACACGGGGCAGGGCTGGCCGGCCCTGGCATGCACCCGCATGTGGCTGCGCTTAACGTCCTTGAGATCCTTGGGCGGCTTGCCCGCAGCCTCCTTAAGTGCCTCGCCCAGCACGCTGTGGATGGCGTCGTACAGCACCCGCACGCTCTCCCGGTCCAGTGACTTCGCGATGGCGAACGGTGAGATCCGCGCCGCGTGAAGGATCTCGTCACTGTAGGCGTTGCCAATGCCCGCAATCACGCTCTGGCTGCGCAGGAGTCCCTTGATCTGCTGCGAACTGCCGCCCAGGATCTCTGCCAGCATGTCGGCGTCGAACGCTTCCGTAAAAGGATCCGGACCCAGCGAGGCGATTCCCGGTACCTCCTGCGGATCCCGCACCACGTAGACGGCCAGGCTCTTCTTGGTGCCCGCCTCGGTCAGATCCAGGCCGCGCGGTCCGTTGGGCCCGGAGAACGCGCACCGGACCGCGATGAGGCCCTTGCCCATCCGAAGCTGGCTGTCGGCGGGGGAGTCGGTGAAGCGCACCCAGCCCGCGCGCGCCAGGTGGAATACCAGGGAAATGCCGCCGGTATCGATGCTGATGAACTTCCCGAAGCGCCGGACGCCGGAGACCGTGCGGCCTTCAAGGGCGTCGAAGGGCGGATCCGCCGTCTTGAGCACGGCGAAGGAGACAATCTGCAGTTTGGTGACCACACAGCCCCGCAGCTGTTCGTCAAGGAACCCGGCGAGGCCGGCGACTTCAGGCAGTTCCGGCATGGCCTACCTGCACTGTCCCAAAGGATGCTGCACCGGTGCTTGCGCTCATGGCTCCCATCTTGTCAGAAACGCCGGTGGCGGCCCCGGCAGATGTGCCTATACTTTCAGCGGCGGCCCGATTTCCGGGCCCCTTGTGACATAGGCGCGTACCCCGATGAAAGGCCTCCCATGAGCAACATTCCCGAAGACCTGTCCTACACCGCCGAACACGAGTGGGTCACCTCCCCGAATGCCGACGGCGTGGTCCGCGTGGGAATCACCGATTTTGCCCAGGACGCCCTTGGGGATGTCGTTTACGCCCAGATGCCCGAGGTCGGCACGAAGATTACGGCAAACGAAGTGGTGGGCGAGGTCGAGTCCACCAAGAGCGTCAGCGACATCTACGCCCCGGTTTCCGGTGAAGTCGTGGCCCGCAACGAGTCCCTGGACAGCGATTCGGCCCTGATCAACAGCGATCCTTACGGTGACGGCTGGCTGATCGAGATCAAACTGGCCGAAGCCGACGCCGTTGAGTCCTTGCTCAGTGCATCCGAGTACGAACAACAGGTAGGCTAAAGCTAACCGGTATTTCCGGTCCGGCCCCGCGTCGCGGGCATGGCGTCTCCGCACGTCAGAGCCCGGATCGGGAGCCGGTGCCGGACCTGCCGGGCAGGGCCGGAGACTAACCGTTGGTTGCGGGTTCCATACCCGCAACATCTAAGAGGAGGAATCCATGGCTGGCCACAGACACAACCCTGCCGATGGGGATTACGGCACGGGTGCGGCTAGGGCGTCGGAGACCACCTCGATCCACCTCACCCCCGTCACCGACGAACCCACCATCGCTCCGAGGCTGTCTTCGGACGAGCGCAACTCGGTGGAGGCCCTGCCCGCCGGCTCGGCCCTGCTGGTGGCCCACAGCGGCCCCAACGCCGGTGCCCGGTTCCTGCTGGATTCGGATGTCACCACTGCGGGCCGCCACCCGGACGCGGACATCTTCCTGGATGACGTCACGGTATCGCGGCGCCACGTGGAGTTCCGGCGCACCGCCCGCAGCTTCGAAGTGGTGGACAAGAACAGCCTCAACGGCACCTACGTCAACCACGACCGCGTGGACAGCGTGGAACTGAAGTCCGGCAGCGAAGTCCAGATCGGCAAGTTCCGCCTCACCTTCTACCTGAGCCCTGCCACGGCTGCAGGCCGCAGCTGAACCGGGGACCGCTGCCTGTGGCAATGGCACAACCGGAACGGCGGGGCCCCCAGGTCCTGAACATTGGTGAAGTCCTCGCCCAGTTGAGCGCCGACTTCCCGGGCATGACCGCGTCGAAGATCCGGTTCCTTGAGGAAAAGGGACTGATCAACCCCCGCCGCACACCTGCGGGCTACCGTCAGTATTCCGACGGCGATGTGGAGCGGCTGCGCTTCGTGCTGGCCCTTCAGCGGGACCAGTACCTCCCCCTGAGGGTCATCAAGGACTACCTTGACGCCATCGACAGGGGAGAGCGGCCGGAGAACCTCCCGCCCGGCGTCGTGGTTTCGCCCCGCATTGTTTCCGATGAACTGGCTGCCGAACTGCAGAACCGGGGCCGCAAGCTGAGCGAGGAGCAGCTCCGCACCGAGTCCGGGGCCAGCGTCCCCCTGCTGCAGTCGCTCTTGAGCTTCGGCCTCATCAGCCACAGCAACGGCCAGTTCGACGAGCATGCCCTGCAGGTTGCCCGCGCCTGCGTGCAGCTGGAAAGCCACGGCCTGGAACCCCGGCACCTCAGGCCTTTCCAGGCTGCGGCCGAACGGGAATTCGGCCTGGTGGAACGAGCCGTCGCGCCACTGGCCTCACGCAAGGACTCGGCATCACAGGCACGCGCGGCGGAGGCGGCGCGCGAGATCAGCGATCTTTGCCTCACCCTGCACCGGGCCCTGGTGCAGGACCATATCTCACGCATGGACATCTGATGATCGAAGTCGAGATTGTTGGCGTTCGCATTGAACTGCCTTCCAACCAGCCGCTGGTCCTGCTCAAAGAGATGCACGGCGAACGCCACGTCCCGATCTGGATTGGCACGCCGGAAGCCAGTGCCATCGCCCTGGCCCAGCAGGGCGTGGTCCCGCCCAGGCCCATGACCCATGACCTCCTCGTGGACGTCGTGGAGTCGCTGGGCCACTCCGTGGTCAGCGTCAACATTGTCGCCGTGGAGGACAACATCTTTTATGGCCAGCTGCAGTTTGAAAACGGCACCACGGTGAGTTCCCGTGCTTCGGATGCGCTGGCGGTTGCCCTGCGGGCCAAGTGCAGGATCTGGTGCGCCGATTCTGTGATGGACGAGGCCGGTGTGCGCATTACGGAGCATGATGAGGGCGAGGACGCCGAGCCGGGTCCCACCGTCGATGAGGAGCGCGAACTGCGGCGCTTCAGGGAGTTCCTGGATGACGTGGAACCCGAGGATTTCGACGGCTAAGGTCACGTTAAGGTTAAAGTTAAGGCTGAAAGTTTCGACACGCCTCTTCGAAGCCCCCAAGGTCTTTGACCTCGGGACCCGCCGGGCCTAACGTCGAAGTATCAAGTTCCCTTGCTTACGGCAGCCGCGCAAGTCACACTGGAAAGTGCGCCCCGCGGAGAAATTACACCCATGGCCTTCCTGCCACGGTTGCTGTAGTCGTTCCGGGGGAGCGTACGACAAGGAGGATCCAGGTGAGTCCCAAAGGCGAAGCAGGCGGGCTTAAACAGCCCACGGCCGGTGTTGCTGTGCCCGTGAGCGGTGCACAGGGCCTCCTGTTCACCGAAGACCTGCCGGTACTGGATGAGGACGCCGGCTACCGGGGTCCCACCGCCTGCAAGGCCGCCGGTATCACCTACCGCCAGCTGGATTACTGGGCGCGGACCGGCCTGGTTGAGCCCGCGGTCCGCGGCGCAGCAGGATCGGGGTCCCAGCGGCTCTACGGGTTCCGCGACATCCTGGTCCTCAAGGTGGTCAAGCGGCTCCTGGACACCGGTGTGTCCCTGCAGCAGATCCGCACCGCAGTGGAGCACCTGCGGGAGCGTGGAGTTGAGGACCTGGCCCAGATCACGCTCATGAGCGACGGCGCCAGCGTTTACGAATGCACCTCTGCTGACGAGGTCATTGACCTGGTGCAGGGTGGCCAGGGCGTCTTCGGCATCGCCGTGGGACGCGTATGGCGCGAGGTCGAAGGAAGCCTTGCCTCGCTGCCCAGCGAGCACGCCGCCGAGCAGTCCTTTCCGGACGACGAACTGAGTAAGCGGCGGGCAGCGCGGAAAATCAGCTGACACAGAGTTCCAGAAGTAAGGGCCACCCTCCTGACGGAGGGTGGCCCTTATTCGTTGGAACGTGGTCCTAGCGGGCGCGGCTGCGCAGCCCGGATCCTGCGGCCATCAGGTTGAACAGCAGGTCATCGAACAGGCCGGCCGCGGACTTGGCCGAATCGCCGGGCCAGTGGTGTACGGGGTGGGCGGCACCCTGGATCTGCTGCCAGTTAGCCTGTTCGGGGATCCGCGGGCTGAGCAGGAGTTCGCCGAACATCGACTCCATCTCCGCCAGGCGGTAGGTGTGTTCCGAGGAGCCGCTCCGGACGCGGTTGGCCACGATTCCTGCGGGTGAAAGGTTGGGCGCGAACTCCTGCTTGAACAGCTGGATGGCCCGCATGGTGCGTTCGGTACCGGCTACCGAGAACAGGCCCGGCTCGGCAACCAGGGCCACCTTGTCACTTGCTGCCCAGGCCATGCGGGTCAGGCCGTTGAGCGAGGGAGGGCAGTCCACCAGGACGAGCTGGTAAGCGTCTGCGCCGGCGAGGACGGAGGACAGCCGGCGGAGATCACGGCGCCCAAGGTCCGGGCGGTCATAGATTCCGGTGTAAGCGGAGCCGACGGCGACATCGAGGACGGCAGGTCCGGAACCGTCGGACGGGCCACGGTCGGCCCAGCTGCTGCGCACCACGTTCTCGGCCAGCTTGGCCCGGCGCGGGCTCTTCAGCATCCTGCCGATGTCCAGCTGGTCACCGGGCTGGACGCCGAGGGCCGTGGTGGCATCGGCGTGCGGATCGAGGTCCACCACCAGCGTGCGGACTCCTGCGGCCAGCGCCGCAGACGCCAATCCTGTGGTGACGGAAGTCTTGCCGACTCCACCCTTGAGGCTGCTGATGCTGACTACTTGCACTTGAGAGACCAAAACCTAACGCCGGATGCCGTGTTGGGGGTAATGTTTGCCTCGGCAGAGCCGAAGCCGGACGGTCCTGCCGCCCTACTCATCATATGTTGATGCGTCGGCGAATCCTGCTTTATCGGGCGTCGGCATGGCACCGACTGTGCTGCCCGGGCGGTTTCCGCCAGCCAGGCCCAAAGCGTTCGGTCCATGACGGGAAAATCTGTGACCGTGGCCACAAAGATTTGTGTTTGTCCTTGCAGGTCCTAGACACTGTGACCACTCATCGATCCACCCGCAATGATGCAGGAGAAGTATGTTTTCCAAAGTTCTGGTGGCCAACCGCGGCGAAATCGCGATCAGGGCCTTCCGCGCCGGCTATGAGCTGGGCGCAAAGACCGTTGCCGTTTTTCCCCAGGAGGACCGTAACTCGATCCATCGGCAGAAGGCGGACGAGGCTTACCTGATTGGCGAGGAAGGCCACCCGGTCCGGGCTTACCTGGACGTGGCCGAGGTGGTGCGGGTCGCGAAAGAGGCCGGCGCAGACGCCATCTACCCCGGCTACGGGTTCCTCTCGGAAAACCCTGAACTGGCACGCGCGGCCAAGGACGCCGGCATCACTTTCGTGGGTCCGCCCGCCGAGGTGCTTGAGCTCGCCGGCAACAAGGTGGCGGCGCTGAAGGCGGCCCGCGAGGCCGGGGTACCGGTCCTGAAGTCCAGCGAGCCGTCCAAGGACCTGTACGAACTCCTGGCCGCGGCCGATGAGATCGGATTCCCCATTTTCGCCAAGGCCGTTGCCGGCGGCGGTGGCCGCGGCATGCGGCGGGTCGATACCCGCGAGGCACTGCCCGAAGCACTGAAGTCGGCCATGCGCGAAGCCGATGCTGCGTTCGGTGATCCCACCATGTTCCTGGAGCAGGCGGTCCTCCGCCCGCGGCACATCGAAGTGCAGATCCTCGCGGACGCCGAGGGCAACGTCATGCACCTCTTCGAGCGCGACTGCTCCATCCAGCGGCGGCACCAGAAGGTCATCGAGATCGCCCCCGCGCCCAACCTTGATGAGGGCATCCGCCAGGCCCTGTACCGGGATGCCGTGAAGTTCGCCAAGGCACTGAACTACGTCAACGCCGGTACCGTCGAATTCCTCGTGGACACCGAGGGCGAACGCGCAGGCCAGCACGTCTTCATCGAAATGAACCCGCGCATCCAGGTGGAGCACACGGTTACCGAGGAAGTCACGGACGTGGACCTGGTCCAGGCGCAGATGCGGATCGCCTCCGGCGAGACGCTCGCGGACCTGGGGCTTTCCCAGGACAGCGTCAAGCTTCGCGGCGCCGCCCTTCAGAGCCGCATCACCACCGAAGACCCCGCCAACGGGTTCCGCCCCGACGTCGGAAAGATCACCGGATACCGTTCGGCAGGCGGCGCCGGTGTCCGCCTTGACGGCGGCACGGTCTACTCCGGCGCCGAGATCAGCCCCCACTTCGACTCAATGCTGGTCAAGCTCACCTGCCGCGGCAGGGATTACCCCGCTGCGGTTGCCCGCGCCCGCCGCGCACTGGCGGAGTTCCGCATCCGCGGCGTCTCCACGAACATCCCCTTCCTCCAGGCTGTGCTGGATGACCCCGACTTCATCGCCGGGGATGTGGCCACGAACTTCATCGACCAGCGCCCGGAACTGCTCAAGGCCCGCGTATCGGCCGACCGCGGCACCAAGCTCTTGACCTGGCTGGCCGACGTCACCGTCAACAAGCCCAACGGCGACCTGGCCGTGCACTCGGACCCGGCCCACAAGCTCCCCGACGTCAAGGACATGCAGGCCGGGCCCGGTTCACGCCAGAAGCTTCTTGAGCTGGGCCCGGAAGGCTTCGCGAAGGCACTGCGCGAGCAGAATGCCGTTGCCGTCACCGACACCACCTTCCGTGACGCGCACCAGTCCCTGCTGGCCACGCGAGTCCGCACCCGCGACCTCGTCGCCGCCGGCCCCGCCGTTACGGCCCTCATGCCGCAACTGCTCTCCGTCGAGGCCTGGGGCGGTGCGACCTATGACGTGGCCCTGCGCTTCCTGGGCGAGGACCCCTGGGACCGGCTCGCCGCCCTGCGCAAGGCCATGCCCAACATCTGCATCCAGATGCTGCTGCGCGGCCGCAACACCGTGGGCTACACGCCCTACCCCGAAGAAGTCACCGAAGCCTTCGTCAACGAGGCTGCCGCCACGGGCATCGACATCTTCCGCATCTTTGACGCCCTGAACGACGTCAGCCAGATGGCTCCTGCCATCCGAGCCGTCCGGGCCACCGGCACCGCCGTCGCAGAGGTGGCCCTCTGCTACACCGGCGACATGCTGGACCCCGAAGAGAAGCTCTACACCCTGGACTACTACCTGGGGCTGGCGCAGAAGATCGTCGACGCCGGAGCCCACATCCTGGCCATCAAGGATATGGCCGGCCTGCTCCGGCCTGCTGCCGCCGCCAAGCTGGTCGCCGCGCTGCGTGAGCGCTTCGACCTGCCCGTCCACCTGCACACCCACGACACCGCAGGTGGCCAGCTGGCCACGCTCCTGTCGGCCGTCGACGCCGGCGTGGACGCGGTGGACGTGGCCTCCGCATCCCTCGCGGGCACCACCAGCCAGGTGTCGGCGTCGGCCCTTGTTGCTGCCCTGGCCCACACGCCGCGGGACACCGGCCTCAGCCTGGACGCCGTCAGCTCGCTCGAGCCCTACTGGGAAGCGGTCCGCCGCGTCTACGCGCCGTTCGAGTCCGGCCTGCCCGGCCCCACCGGCCGCGTGTACAAGCACGAGATCCCGGGTGGCCAGCTCTCCAACCTGCGCCAGCAGGCCATGGCCCTTGGCCTGGGGGAGCAGTTCGAGGCGATCGAGGACATGTACACCGCAGCGGACCGGATCCTGGGGCACCTGGTGAAGGTAACGCCGTCCTCCAAGGTGGTTGGCGATCTCGCCCTGCACCTGGTAGGCCTCAACGCTGATCCTGCCGACTTCGAAGCGAACCCGCAGAACTACGACATCCCCGATTCCGTCATCGGCTTCCTGTCGGGCGAACTCGGCGATCCTCCCGGGGGCTGGCCTGAGCCGTTCCGCACCAAGGCCCTGCAGGGCAGGAGCGTCAAGGTCCGCGACGTGGAGCTCAGCGCCGAAGACAGCGCAGCGCTCAAGTCAGAATCCAAGACCCGCCAGCACACGCTGAACCGGTTGCTCTTCGATGGTCCCACCAAGGACTACCTCAAGAGCGTGGAGACGTACGGCAACATCTCGGTCCTGGATACCCGCGACTACCTCTACGGCCTGCAGCGCGGCACCGAGCACGAGATCCAGCTGGAGCGCGGCGTGCGCTTGATTGCCTCCCTGGAGGCGGTGTCGGAGCCGGACGAGAAGGGCATGCGCACCGTCATGTGCACCCTCAACGGCCAGTCCCGGCCCGTGGTGGTCCGCGACCGCTCCGTGGTCAGCAACGTCAAGGCCGCCGAGAAAGCCGATCCCGCCCAGCCCGGCCAGGTGGCCGCTCCCTTCGCCGGGGCCGTCACCGTCACCGTCAAACCGGGGGAGACGGTCAAGGCGGGAGACACCGTGGCCACCATCGAGGCAATGAAGATGGAAGCATCCATTACGACGCCGGTGACCGGCAAGGTGTCCCGCCTCGCCATCTCCGCGGTGGAGCAGGTCCAGGGCGGGGACCTGCTGCTGGTCATCGAACAGTAGGACGATCCGAGGACGCCGAAAGGGTCACTCCGTTCGTTGGCTGCTCCCCGAGGACTGCACCTGGAAATCCAGTGCAGATCTTCGGGGAGCAGTTCCATGACCAGGAGCTGTCCGCGAACCCCGGACGGCGGGCAACCAAGGCGGTGGCCGGTCAGGCCAGCCAGCGCCACCAGCGTGACTGCGCCGGTTCCGGTACCGGCCCAGGTTCCAGATCCGGCTCCTCGCCCAGGGCCAGCGCGGCCCCGGCAATGTCGTCGGCAGTAAGGGTCATGACAGCTTCCCGGTCAAGCGCCTCGAGGCTTTGTTCCTCGTCGAGCGAGAGCCGCAGGGCCTGGCGGTTAAGCGCCTGCTCAAACAACGTGCGCGCGAACCGTGCATTGCCGGAGTCCTCGCCCGCGTGCAGCCCGGTAAAGATTCGGCGCAGCATCTGGTCCGCCCCCGGCTCCAGCATGTACTCGTGCTGGGCCAGCATCTGGTGGAAGATCGTCTGGAGTGCTTCAACAGAGTAGTCGGGGAAGGTGATCTCGCGGGCGAAGCGGGAACGCAGGCCAGGGTTAGAGAGCAGGAACGACTCCATCAGCCGCGGGTACCCGGCCACGATTACCACCAGGCGGTGGCGGTGGTCCTCCATCCGCTTCAACAGGACCTCGATCGCCTCGGGGCCGAAGTCCATCCTGCCGTCTTCCGGGGCCAGGCCGTAGGCCTCGTCGATGAACAGGACACCGTCCAGCGCACGCCTGATCACCCGGTCCGTCTTGATGGCAGTCTGCCCGACGTACTGCCCTACCAGGCCCGAACGGTCCACCTCCACCAGGTGGCCCTTCTGCAGCAGGCCCACCGCCCGGTACATCTCGGCCAGGAGCCGTGCCACGGTGGTCTTGCCCGTGCCCGGGTTTCCGAGGAACACCAGATGCTGGGAGGTGGCCACCTCCGGCAGGCCGTGCGCCTTGCGGCGCGCCTGGACCTGGAGCAGTGCGACGAGGGCGCGCACCTGTTCCTTCACGGTCTCCAGGCCCACCAGTGCATCGAGCTCCGCCTGCAGCTCGGACAGCGGCCGGGCCGGCCCGGGCCTGGCACCCATGAGGTCGCCCACAAGATCGTCTACGCGCTCCGATCCGGGCAGCTTGAGCTGATCGGCCAGGTGGCCGAGCGTTTCACGCAGGTCGTCGAGCGGTTTGCGGCTGGCAGCCATGCAACCACTGTAGTACCCGATCCCGTGCCAGGGGTGGACAGTTAATGGGGAAAGGGCCCTCCCTTGCGGAAAGACCCTTTCATCGTTGCCGGCGTCAGGGACGCGGGGCCGAGTACATCTCCTCGATGACCGTTTCGAAGTCCTTCATCACCTGTGCCCGCTTCACCTTCATGGACGGGGTGAGGTGGCCGGAGGCTTCCGTGAAGTCGGCCGGGACGATGCGGAAGGACTTGATGGCCTCGGCCTGGGAGACCGAGGTGTTTGCTGCGGTCACCAGGTCCTGGACTGCCGCCTTCACCACCGGGTTGGCGGCTGCCTGCTCGAGGGTGGTGTCTGCGGGAAGGCCGTGGCGCTGGAGCCAGCCCGGCAGGGCCTCCTGGTCCAGGGTCACCAGGGCCCCGATGAAGGGCCTGTTGTCGCCTACCACGAGGACCTGCGACACGAGGGCATCGGCCCGGATCTGGTCCTCAAGCAGGGCCGGGATGACGTTCTTGCCGCCCGCGGTGACGATGATTTCCTTCTTCCGGCCGGTGATCCAGACGAACCCCTCGTCATCGATCTGCCCAATGTCCCCGGTATGGAACCAGCCATCGGTGAAGGCTTCCGCGGTCAGGTCCTCACGCCTGTAGTAGCCCCGCATGACGCACACTCCCTTGGCCAGGATCTCGCCGTCGTCGGCAATCTTGACGGAGTTGCCCGGGAGGGGCTTGCCCACGGAGCCGATCTTGATCCGCGACGGGGTGTTCACGGTGATGGGCGCGGTGGTTTCGGTAAGCCCGTATCCCTCCAGTACCTGCAGGCCGATGCCCTGGAAGAAGTGGCCCAGCCGCTCACCCAGGGGACCGCCGCCGGACACGGCGTGGGCAACGTGCCCGCCCATGGCCGCGCGGAGCTTGCCGTAGACCAGCTTGTCGAACAACGCGTGCCGCAGCTTCAGGCCCAGCCCCACCCGTCCGTCCTGGCTGGCCTTCGAGTAAGCGATGGCAGTCTCCGCTGCCCGGTGGAAGATGGCGCCCTTGCCGCCGTCCTCGGCCTTCGTCAGGGCCGAGTTGTAGACCTTCTCGAATACCCTGGGCACCGCCAGGATGAACGTCGGTTCGTAGCTCTGCAGGTCAGCGAGGAGGTTCTTGATGTCCGGCGTGTGGGCCACCGTGGTTCCGGCGGCCATGGCCAGCACCGAGATGTACCGGGCAAACACGTGGGCCAGCGGCAGGAACATGATGGTCTTGGCCTTCTCATGGACAATCTCGCCGATGATGGCCAGGGCATTGTCCGAGAGCTCCACGAAGTTGCCGTGCGTGAGTTCGCACCCCTTGGGGCGTCCCGTGGTTCCGGAGGTGTAGATGATGGTGGCCACGTCCTGCAGCCCGGCTGTGCTGCGGCGCGCCTCGAGTTCTTCGTCGCTGACGCCGCGGCCCGCCTCGCGGAGGCTGTCCAGTCCCTGGCCCTCAAGCTGCCAGACGTGCTGCACGTCGGTAAGCCCCTCGGCTGTGACCGCCTGCCTGATGACATTCTCATGGTGGGCAGATTCGCCGAAGGCGGCGACGGCACCGGAGTCACCGAGGTTCCACGCCACCTGGGAAGGGGAGGAGGTTTCGTAAATGGGCACCGAGACGGCACCCGCGAACCAGATGGAGAAATCCACCAGGGACCATTCGTAGCGGGTGCGGGACATGATGCCGACGCGGTCGCCGGCGCCCACTCCGCTGGCGATGAGCCCCTTGGCCAGGGCCTGGACGTCGGCGAGGAACTCGGTGGCGGGAACGTCCCGCCAGGTGCCCGCAGGATCCAGGCGCGAAAACAGTGCCGGGTTGCTGGGCTTGACCGCCTGGCGCAACACCAGATCCGTGATGTTGGTTTCGGGTGGGACCACAACCAGGGGCGGAACACTGAATTCGCGCACTATAGCTCCTTTGATATCCGAAGTCCCGCGCAGGGGGTTGCCTAAAGACTAGTACCCAGGGCGGAACAGTGCAGTACACAAACCTACTGGCCAGTAACTTAGGCGTCAATGGACGCTTCGGAGCGCGGCTTTTGTCAAGGCAATCCTGCCTCCCGGCCTAGAATGGTGGACTATGTACGGACCGTTGCCCGGCGATCAGGCCGGCCCCCTGAAAAGACCGGCACCCTGGCGCCGCCGTCCCGCCAACCACCGTGCCGGACAAATGCACGGGGTCGTCGGCGGCCACCTCCGCCTGGGCCGCAAGGGACTCGCCATCGGGATTGACATCGGCGGAACCAAGGTAGCCGCAGGCGTGGTGGACGCCGAAGGCCGGATCCTCAGCGAGGCCCGCCGCTCCACGCCCGGGACCGACCCGCGGGCGGTGGAGCAGGTCATCGTGGAACTCGTGGAGGAACTGGGCCGGGGCCACCGCATCTGGTCTGTCGGCATCGGCGCTGCCGGCTGGATGGACCTGGCCGGCGGCACCGTCCTCTTCAGCCCCCACCTGGCCTGGCGCAACGAGCCGCTGCGGGAAAACCTCCAGCGGCTCCTCCGGCGCCCGGTGCTCCTGACCAACGACGCCGACGCCGCAGCCTGGGCGGAATGGCGCTTCGGTGCGGGCCAGGGGGAGGACCGCCTGGTCTGCATCACGCTGGGGACGGGCATCGGCGGGGCCATGGTGATGGACGGCAGGGTGGAACGGGGCCGGTTCGGCGTTGCCGGGGAGTTCGGCCACCAGATCATCATGCCGGGCGGACACCGATGCGAATGCGGCAACCGCGGCTGCTGGGAACAATACGCCTCAGGCAACGCACTGGGACGGGAAGCCCGGCTACTGGCCCGGTCCAATTCGCCGGTGGCCCAGGACCTGCTGGCAGCCGTGGACGGACATCCCGAAGCAATCACCGGAGCCATCGTGACTGAACTGGCCCTGGCGGGGGATCCTGCCTCCCAGGAGCTGATCGAGGAGGTCGGCGAATGGCTAGGGCTCGGGCTGGCCAATCTGGCCGCGGCCCTGGACCCCGGCCTGTTCGTCATCGGCGGCGGGCTCTGCTCAGCCGGTGACCTGCTGGTGGGGCCGGCCCGGAAGGCGTTCGCGCGGAACCTGACAGGGCGCGGGTTCCGCCCGGCTGCAGGGATCGAACTGGCGGCCCTGGGCCCCAACGCGGGCCTCATCGGAGCGGCCGACCTGTCCCGCGTCAGCAGCCGCGTCCACGGCTGAGGACGACGGCGGGCTGGCTGCCCGCCGGGCGCTAAACCCTTGCGCCGTCGTCGTCGCCGTTCTTTTCCTCGGGCAGCTTCATGATCAGGTACACCGTTGCCAGCACGAATATGGCCACGATGCCAACGATCGCCAGCAGGGGCGCCGACCGCCAGAACATGGCCGAGAGCAGCAGCGCCACGGGTCCGCCCACGGCCCCGAGCCAGGCGAGCATGGTCAACGGGTCCGTGCCGGCAAGGCTGGGCGGCTCCTCCGGCACGAACTCCCCGCCCTCGTCGTCCACGTCATAGTCCCTGGGTCCCTCTGCGGGCATATCCGTTTCGGGACCGGCCTGCGCCGCAGCCTCGCGCTCAGCTGCAGACTTTTCGGCGGGCGGAGTCCCCGCCAGGCCCAGGGGATCAAAGTCGCGGAACGAGGGCTGTGCCGGCGCCTCGGGCGCAGCGGCCGCCGTGCCGGTGGGTGCTTGTTCCCGCGGGGCGGCATCGGGCCGGATGGCCACGGTGTCCGATTCGAGCCGGGCCACGAGGTCCAGCCAGACGGCGTCGTCCTGGTTGGCGCCCTGGTCCGGCTGGTCGGAGTCAGGCCTGTTCACGGCGGACCTCCTGTCCCGGTCCCGCCGGGCGGGCGGCTGAATCCTGCTGGACCCGCTTGATGAAGTCCACGGACCCTTCGAAGATGCGGTCGGCGTCGTTGTCGAGGGTAGCCACGTGGTAGCTGTTCTCCAGCCGCACCACTTCCAGCGGAGCGTGCGTCAACCCCCGCCGGAGGAGGTTCATGCTGGCGTCCGACACCACGTGGTCGACGGTGGAGCGGTAGACCTGCACGGGCGCGGTGACCCGGGGAAGGAGCCGGACCGTATCCCGGAACATCTTGTTCAGTTCGTGGGCAGCGGCCACCGGCGTGCGCGCATACGCGCCCTCATCCATCCCGGCCTTGAGGATGTCGTTGCCGATGGACGGGGTGCTTTTGAGCACCAGCTTCAGGATTCCTGCCAACGGCGCCCGGGGATCGTCAACCACCAGGCACGGGTTCACCAGGAGCACTCCAGCCACGGACCGGGTGGCGGCTATGCGCAGCGCCAGGGCTCCGCCCATGCTCAGGCCGGCCGCAAACACCTGGTCGCATTCAGCGTCCAGTTCCAGGAAAGCGTCATCAAGGGCGCCGTGCCATTGTTGCCAGCGGGTGCGTGCCAGGTCCTGCCACGTGGTTCCATGGCCCGGAAGCAGCGGCATCCGGACAGCGAAACCCGCGGCAGCGAACGCCGAAGCCCAGGCGCGCAGGCCATGGGGGCTTCCCGTGAACCCGTGGGACAGGACTACCCCGGTGCGGGGTCCTTCGCCGCTGAAGGCGCTGGAAAACGGGCTGTGGTCCGGTCCGGAGGTCATGGCGTCTCCAAGGTACTGGTGCGGCGGGCATGGGCGGCGACGAATTCGCCCGACTTGGCGAAGATCGAGGGCGCGTCAACGTCCAGAGTAGCCACATGTCCGCTGCTGGCAAGGTCCACCACCTCGGCGAGGTTTCTGCCCAGTCCCTTCCGCAGCAAGGCCAGCGACGTCGGCGGCACCACAGCGTCCGTGCGCGATTTGAAGACCTGGACGGGGGCGTCCACGGCCGGCAGGGATCGTACGGCAGCGCCGAAGAGTTTCTTGAGCTCATGCACGGAGGCCAGCGGGGTCAGCGAATAGTCGCCATCGTCGGTGGCGGGGGCGCCGGTCTGGTCCTCCTGGATGGGGACGGTGGTGCGCTGGACATACTTAAGGAGTCCGATGACCCGGACCCGCCAGTCGTAGAAGCTCAGGCCCGGATTGACCACGCTGACCCCCGCCACCGGATGCCGGGACGCCGCCAGCAGTGCGACGGCACCGCCCATTGACAGCCCTGCGGCGAAACAGGAATCCGTTCGCTCCGACAAATCCTGCAGGGCCTTCTCGTAGCTGCGGTACCAGTCCTTCCAGCCTGTCCGGGCAAGCTGACGCCAGTCCGTGCCGTGCCCCGGAAGGAGGGGAACGGAGACTGCATATCCCAGGTCCGCCAGGTGCTCCGCCCACGGCATGACACTCAGGGGACTGCCCGTAAAACCGTGGCAAATGGCCACCCCGGTGCGGGCATTGGCGCCATGGCCCGGGTAACTGAAAGCGGCCGGACGGGACGGGGTGCTGCTTTCAGTCATGAGTCCATCGTGTCACTGTTCCAGCCAAATCTCACTAGAGTAGGGTTGCATTGAATCGCTGGCCAGGCCCGACGCTGGGCCTGGGGCTGCCTTCCGGAGAGGTTCACCACGTGTTCTATTGGGTCATGAAACGGATCTTCCTCGGTCCAGTGATCAAGTTGCTTTTCAGGCCCTGGGTCAAGGGCCTGGACAATATCCCGGCGCAGGGGGCCGCCATCATCGCCTCCAACCACCTGTCGTTCTCCGATTCGATCTTCATGCCGCTCATGGTGCGGCGCCCGGTGGTGTTCCTTGCCAAGTCGGAATACTTCACGGGAACCGGAATTAAGGGGCGCCTTACGGCCGCGTTCTTCCGCCTGACCAACCAGTTGCCCATGGACCGCTCAGGCGGTGCCGCCTCCGCAGCATCCCTCAACGCCGGGATGGATGTGCTGGATGCCGGCGGCCTGCTCGGCATCTACCCGGAGGGCACGCGAAGCCCGGACGGGCGGCTGTACCGCGGAAAGGTTGGGGTCGCCAGGCTGGCGCTGCAGGCGGGGGTCCCCGTGATCCCGGTTGCCATGATCGGCACCGACAAGGTCCAGCCCATTGGCAAGCGGCTGCCCAATATCCGCAGGATTGGCATGATCTTCGGCGAACCGCTGGATTTCAGCCAGTACCGGGACCAGGCCGAGGACCGGGCAGTCCAGCGCCAGGTAACGGACCAGATCATGTCCCGCCTGCTGCGGCTCTCCGGCCAGGAGTACGTGGACGAATATGCGGCGGTGGTGAAGCTGCGGCTCGCCGGCAAGCCCGGGGAGCCCCTTGCCGCCGCCGAGCCACTTGCCGCCCCTGCGGCGTCCGACGCAGGATTCGTCCAGGAGGCCGGTTCCGGCGAAGCGGCCCCACAGCCGGTGGTGAAGGACGACGGCGGCACAAAGGCCAGGGGATAGCGGAACCCCCGGCTGCCGGGCGGCGGTTGTGACGGGGACAGCGGGCACCGTGACGGTCCGGTGTCCGCCGCTGCCGCGCTGCCGCTAGTCTTAGAGGGTGACTGAGCTATCTGCAAAACCAGCCTTTTCTCTGTCCAGCACCGCCCAGAGCGGAGCGGCCAACTATCCCGGACTGGACCACTGGCGGGACCTCCCCATCTCCCAGCAACCCAGCTGGCAGGACAAGGATGTATTTGAGGCTTCCGTGAAGGAATTGTCGGTCCTTCCGCCCCTGGTGTTTGCAGGTGAAGTGGATGTCCTGCGCGAGCGGCTGGCCGCCGCCGCCCAGGGCAAGGCGTTCCTGCTGCAGGGCGGCGACTGCGCGGAGACCTTCGACGCCGCCACGGCGGACAAGATCAGCGCCCGCGTCAAGACGATCCTCCAGATGGCAGTGGTGCTCACCTACGGCGCCGCGATGCCGGTCATCAAGATGGGCCGCATGGCGGGCCAGTTCGCCAAGCCGCGCTCTTCCAATGACGAAACCCGTGACGGCGTGACGCTGCCCGCGTACCGCGGCGACATTGTCAACGGGTACGACTTTACCCCCGAGTCCCGCGGCCACGACGCCGCCCGCATGCTGCGCGCCTACCACACGTCGGCCTCCACCCTGAACCTCATCCGCGCCTTTACGCAGGGCGGCTTCGCGGACCTGCGCTCCGTCCACCAGTGGAACAAGGGGTTCACCGAAAACCCGGCCCACGCCCGCTATGAATCGCTGGCCCGCGACATTGACCGTGCCATCAAGTTCATGGACTCGTGCGGCGCCGACTTCGAAGCCCTCAAGCGCGTGGAGTTCTTCGCCAGCCACGAGGCGCTGCTGCTGGACTACGAACGCGCGCTGACCCGCATCGATTCCCGTACCGGCTTCCCCTATGACACCTCGGCGCACTTCCTGTGGATCGGCGAGCGGACCCGGGAGCTCGACCACGCCCACGTCGACTTCCTTTCGCGGGTACGCAACCCCATCGGCGTCAAGCTTGGCCCTTCCACCACCGGCGATGACGCACTGCGCCTTATCGACAAGCTCGACCCCGACCGCGAACCCGGCCGCCTCACGTTCATCACCCGCATGGGCGCAGGCAACATCCGCGAGAAGCTGGCCGCCGTCGTCGAGAAGGTCACCGCCTCCGGTGCGCAGGTCCTGTGGGTTACCGACCCCATGCACGGCAATACGGTCACCTCGCCCAACGGGTACAAGACGCGCAACTTTGACGACGTCATCGACGAGGTGCGTGGCTTCTTCGAGGTGCACCACGGCCTGGGCACGGTACCGGGCGGCCTGCATGTGGAGATGACGGGCGACGACGTGGCAGAGTGCCTTGGCGGCGCTGACCCGATCGACCAGGATGCTTTCCTGGACCGCTACGAGTCTGTCTGCGATCCCCGCCTGAACCACATGCAGTCACTGGAGATGGCCTTCCTGGTGGCCGGCGCCCTGGCCAAGCACTAGCGACGGAGCCAACGCGTCCCGGTGGGCCGGCCTGGCCGGCCCACCGGGCTACACCACGGTGATGGTGACGACGGAGCCTTCCGGGACTTCCCGGTTCACCGGCGACTGGTCCCGGACCGTGCCGAAGAAGCCGCCCAGGATGTTGTTCCGGCGGACTTCGAATCCCAGCTTCTTCAGGGCCTGTTCTGCTTCGGTGGCCTGCTTGCCGATAAAGCTCGGGACCGCCACCATTTTGGGACCCTTGGAAATAGTCAGGGTGACGGCCCCGCCCCGGGTGAGTGTCCCGTCGGCCGGGGATTGGCTGACAACTGCGCCCTCCGGAACATTCCGGTCGAACACCCGGTCCGGCGCCACCTTGGCCGTAAGGCCTGCTGCCTCAATGGCGGCAACGGCATCGTTCCCGTTCTTTCCCACGACCGACGGCACCGGAAGTGGCTGCGGGCCTTTGGAAACGGTGATTCCGACGGGAGTCCCGTGGCGGGCCGGAGTGCCTGCGGCTGGATCCTGGGACAGGACGCTTCCGGCCGTTGCCTGGTCGTCGAACTTTTCCGTGACGGTGCCCAGCGCCATCTCCGCCCCGTTGAGGGCCTTCTTGGCATCGTCCAGGTTCCCGCGGCTGAGGTCCGGCAGGGGGAAAAGCTGTGGCCCCTTGGACACCAGCAGGGAGACCGGCTGGAACTTCCGTATTTCCGTCCCCGCCGCCGGCTCGCTGCCCACCACGAGTCCGGTGGGCACGTCGTCGTCGAAGACGTCGCTCGTGGTGGAGTGGAAGCCCACCCCGTCCAGGAGCTGCTGGGCCTGGGCCACGGTCTTGTTGGCCACCGCGGGGACAGCGGCGGCGGCACCGGGACCCATGCCGAAAAACCATCCCGCACCCGTTGCCAGGAGGGCAGCGAGGATAAGGAGCACGACCCACAGGAGGCCGCGGCGGCGCGGATTTCCTTCCCGCAGGGTGCGCACCGGCGTGGCGGCCGCTTCGGCGCGGAGTTTCTCGCTTTCCCTGTCCGCTTTGCGTTGTGCCCGCTTGCCCAGCCGCGGCGGCGGGGGAGACCAGCCGCTGCCGGCATCGTCGTCGTCGGGCAGCGTGAGTCCCGGCCGCCGGTGGTAGGCAACCTGCTCCGTCGGGTTTGCCTCCGCCTGCTGGTACTGCCGCGGCGGATAGGCGGGTGCAGCTGGCCGGGAAGGGGGCATCATGGTTGTCGGGTTGCTGGCGCGGCCCAGGACCTCGGTCTGGTGCATGGCGGCAGCCGCCGCTGCGGCCGGCGGTTGCAGGTCCAGTTCAGCATCGGTGAGGTTGGTGCGGATGTGGCGCAGTTCCTGGAGCAGCGCACTGCCGTCCACGGGCCGGTTCTCCGGATCGTTGGCGGTGCACCACTGCACCAGTTCATCCACTTCGCCGGCCAACTGCGGGACGAGGTCCGACGGCGGCCCCACCACATCGTTGACGTGCTGGTAGGCCACCTGGATGGGTACTTCGCCCTCGAACGGCTGCCGCCCGGTCAACATTTCGTACAGCATGATGCCTACGGCATAGACGTCGCTGCGGGCATCCGCCGGCTTGCCCAGGACCAGTTCGGGCGAGATGTAGGCCACTGTTCCAATCAGCGCGCCGGTGCTGGTTGAACTGGTGACGGCACGGGCCAGGCCAAAGTCGCCGATCTTGATCCGGCCGTCGTCGGCGATCAGGACGTTTTCCGGTTTTACGTCCCGGTGGATGAAGCCGGCCGCGTGGGCGGCAGCGAGGCCCTCAACCACCGGATCGATCAGAGCCAGCGCCAGCCGGGGTGTCAGCGCGCCCCTGTCCTTGAGGACGTCCCTGAGCGTGTGGCCCTTGATGTATTCCATGACGAGGTAGGCGGTGTTGCCGTCGTTGCCCTGGTCGAGGACTCCCACCACGTGCGGGTGGGACAGCCGGGCAGCAGCCTTGGCTTCCCGGCCCAGCCTGCCCAGGAAGTTTTCGTCGGCAGCGAGGTGGGGATGGAGCACCTTCAGCGCCACCTCGCGGTCCAGCCTTTGGTCCACCGCCAGGTAGACGGTGGACATCCCGCCACGGGCAAGCCTGGAAGTGACTGCATAGCGGTTGTCCACCAGCGTCCCGACAACTGGGTCTGACACGTGTTCCTGCACCTTACGATCCTAGTCCCGCAGCAAAACGCGTCCGAAATGAAAACGGGTCCGAACCGGTAACGGTTCGGACCCGCAGACTTGCAGCTGTCAGTGGCCGAAGCTCAGCTGAAGTTCTTCTGGTGTGCCTTGATGGCGGCGAGGTACGCCTTGGTGTCGTCGTACATGCCGTTCTTGCTCACGGAGTACTGGCCCTGGTAGTAACCCGCGATGGCGGTGTCCTGGTCTTTGCTGGTGGCCAGCAGCTGCCGGATGATGGCTACGCCGGCCGTGGCGTTGTCATACGGGTCCAGCAGGTTCAGCTTCCGTCCCACCAGGTCTGATGCCCACTGCCCGGAGCTGGGAATGACCTGCATGGTGCCGATTGCATTGGCCGGTGAGACGGACCGCTGGTTGAAGCCGGATTCCTGGTAGGCGAAGGCCATGGCCAGCGAGGGATCCACGCCCATGCGGCGTGCAGTGTCGGCAACGATGTTCTTCATCTCATCCCGGGAAGGAACGGGAGAGGCGTTCAGCAGTGCCTTGTTTTCGTTGGCTGAGCTGACAACAGCGGCCGGGTAGCTGAAGCCCAGGAAGGAACTGGGCACCAGGGGTGCGGCAGCCGGCTGGGGTGCTGCCGCCGCGGGCTGCGCATCCGGCTGGCCGGAGCCGCCGGGAATGACCAGCTTGCTGCCCGGGTAGATGACAGTAGTCATGCCCAGTTTGTTGGCCGCGAGGAGGTCCGACAGTTTGACGCCGTGGCGGGACGCAATGGCGGAGAGGGTGTCGCCGGCCTTGATGGTGTAGGAGCCTGTTGCCGGCGCGGCGGTGTTTGCCAGGGCAGGTGCAGGTGCGGGTGCGGCCGGGGCTGCCGGTGCCGGGGCTGCGGGGGCAGGAGCGGCGTCGCCGCCGCCCACCTTGACCTTCTGTCCCGGATAGATGATGGAGCGCATGGAGAGGTTGTTCCAGGCGAAGACGTCCGAGAGGGACACGTTGTGCTTCGCGGCGATGGCCCCCAGGGTGTCCCCGGCCTTCACCGTGTAGGTTGCCCCGCCCGCGGGTGCCGGCGCTGCAGGGGCAGCGGCCGGCGCGGGAGCGGCAGGCTGCGCTGAGCCGGACAGCTTGAGCTTCTGGCCCGGATAAATGATGGTGTTGGCCTGCAGGTTGTTCAGCCTCAGGATGTCCCCGGTATCCAGGCCGAACCGGCCGGCGATCCCACTGACGGTATCCCCACGGACGATCGTGTACTCCGCGGGTGCCGAGGGCTCCGCGGGCTGGAACGCTGCGGGAATGGTGGTCGAGACAACGGCAGCAGGAATGAAGGTTCCGGCCGCTTTCGCTTCGGCCTGGGCCTGCATTGCTGCCGCAAGGCTGCTGGGAATGTTCCTCGCGGGCTGCTGGGCCGTGGCCGGCTCGGCAAGGGCTAATGATGACAAAACGACCGCTGGCAGCGCCGCTGTGGTGGCGGCAATCATGGGCAGACTCGGCTTGGGGGGCTGCTTGCGCGAGCGGGACATCGTCATCGGAAAGAATCCTCTTCTCAACTGCGGGTGCGGACGCGGACGGGGATGCCGCTGCCAATCTTGATACTACTGTGACTTAAGTTAATAGTGTTACAACTGTGATGTGTGTGAATCTCTCATGAATTTGCGGATAGCACAAGAATTTTCGGAATTCGGGTAATGGCTTCTTTTTGGGAGTGTCCGCAGGCCAGGGGCGGATTGCATTAGTCCGACTAGGCGCCGGGGCGGGCGGCGTGGCAACCTTGATCCGTGAGTAATGTAGAAAACCTGGTGGGCCAGTGGCTGCCGCTGCCCGACGTCGCCCGTTTATTGGATGTTTCAGTCACAAAGGTGCACAGCCTGATTGACGAGCGTTCCCTGGCGGCCCTGCGCGTGGGCGAGCGGAAAATCCGGTCGGTGCCCGCGGAGTTCATCCAGGACGGCCAGGTGGTGGACAGCTTAAAGGGAACCATCGTGGTGCTGGCCGATGCCGGCTACTCAGATGAGGACCTTATCGTGTGGCTGTTCACGGAAGACGAATCGCTCCGCGGCCGTCCGATCGACGCCCTGCGCGAAGGCCGCAAGACGGAAATCCGGCGCAGGGCCCAAACCCTGGCCTGGTAACAGCCCCCGTCAGGAGGCTCGGCTGACCGTTGCTTCAGCCAGCCTCCGCAGGGCGGTTTTGGGCAGCTCTTCCAATTCAAGCCCGTCGAGCGCCTCGAAAGCGGCCGCGCCGAATTCGCTGATGAGCACTTCGGTGGCCTGCAGTGCACCGGAATCCTCGATTATCCGACGGATTTCCAGGATGTCGGCGTCGGACAAGTCGGGGCTGCCAAGGCTTGCATCAATAAAGGCCGACTCTTCCGCGGACGCCTGGTCCAGGGCCAGTGCCACCAGGACCGTCCGCTTTCCCTCACGCAGGTCATCGCCCGCGGGCTTGCCGGTGGTCAACGGATCACCGAACACGCCCAGGACGTCGTCCCGCAGCTGGAACGCTTCGCCCAGCGGCAGGGCAAACGCTGAGTAGCCCCGAAGCAGATCGTTGGTGGCGCCCGCCAGGGCCCCGCCCAGGGCCAGGGGGTGTTCGGTGGAGTACTTTGCGCTCTTGAACCGGATGATCGACTGTGCCCTGCCGACGGCACCGGCCCGGTCCCGCACCGGACCGGCGACTTCCTCCAGGATGTCCAGGTACTGGCCCGCCATGACCTCGGCCCGCATGAGGTTGAAGATCAGCCGCGCCCTGCTGCCGGATGCGGCCCGCTCGCCGATGTCAGTGAAGGCCTCCTCACTGAAGGACAGGCAAAGGTCGCCCGCAAGGATGGCAGCAGCCTGGCCAAACCTTTCGCTGTCCAGGGCCCAGCCCTGCGAGGTGTGAAGCTGGCTGAATCGGCGGTGCACGCTGGGACCGCCCCGCCGGGTATCCGAACGGTCGATGATGTCGTCGTGGATCAGCGCGGCCGCCTGGAACAGCTCCAGCGCGGCGCCGGCCGTTACCACCTGGGCCGCCCCCGCTTCGCCGCCTGCGCCCCGCCAGCCCCAGTAGCACATCAGGGCGCGGAGGCGCTTTCCGCCGGTCACCAGGTTGGAGATCGAGCCCATGATGGGTTCGATGTCGGGGGAGATGCCGGACATCACGGATTGCCGTGCCGTCAGGAAGCCGGTGAGCTCACCGGCCACCCCCGCCACAAAGTCGGCCTGTTCGTTCCTCAGCTGCTCGGCGGCCGTCACTTGGCTGACTCAGCTGCCACGTTGGCACCGATGGTGAAGGTGGACACGCCCGCGGCTTCAACCACGGAGAGGTTGACAGTCTCGTTGTCACCGCGGACGAAATCCTTCGAGGCCACTCCGCCCACCTTGTCGCCGGGGACGGCCTTGAACCCCTGGCCTTCCAAAGCCTTGCTGTAAAAGTCGATGACGGCTGCGGTGGGAGCCGTCACAGTGCCCACAAGTGCTGCCGTTGCTGGAGTGGACGCCTTGTCAAAGCTGCTGGAAACCACCGTTGCCCCCGGCATGAGGGGAAGGAGCTGCTGCGGGAATCCCTCCACCACTGCGCCCACGGTTGCGGACGTGTTGGGCGACGCCGAAGGGCTGGGTGAAGCCGTAAGGGCGGATTGGGAAGCGGCAACGGACGGGGACGGCTCGGCTTGTCCGGACGGTGTCTGGCTGCAACCGGCCAGGACCAGCGCCCCAACAGCGGCAAGCGCGGCCAGGCCAGCTGGCTTGAAGTATCCAATAGCCGTCACGAAGACTTTCCTCCTGGTGTTGTTGGCGGAACCAGCCTCCAGTTTAGCCAGCCTGCCATGGCCTCCCGACAAACCAGCCCGGTCCGGACAAACCGATAGGATTGCAGCCGTGGGGCCAGCAGGTATGAACCAGGTATCCGCCGCGCGCCTCCAGGGCAGCCGGCGCACGTGCATCATGCACGTCGATATGGATGCCTTCTTCGTTTCGGTGGAGCTGCGCACACGGCCCGAACTGCGGGGCAAGCCGGTGATCGTAGGCTTCCCGGGTGAGCGTTCGGTAGTCCTCTCCGGCTCCTATGAGGCCCGGGCCTTCGGGGTTAAATCTGCCATGCCCATGGCCGTGGCACTGCGGATGTGCCCGCAGGCCGTGGTGATCGAACCGCGGCACAAGCTCTACTACGAGGTGTCCGGGCAGCTGATGTCCATCTTTGAATCCATCACCGGACTGGTCGAGCCGCTCAGCGTTGACGAGGCTTTCCTGGACGTCACAGGTGCGCTCCGCAGGCTGGGACCGCCCCGCGGCATCGGGGAGCTGATCCGCCGCCGGGTGGCCGCGGAGCTCGGCATCACCGCCTCCGTGGGCATTGCGGAGACCAAGTTCGTTGCCAAGATCGCGTCCACACGGTGCAAGCCGGACGGGCTGCTGCTCATTGGCCCCGACCAGACGGTGCCGTACTTACACAGCCTGCCCGTGGGTGCCCTCTGGGGTGTGGGCGCCAAGACCAAGGAGGTGCTGGCGAAGATGGGAATCAGTACCGTGGCGGACGTGGCCGCAACTCCGGTGTCGTCGTTGAAGAAGGTCCTCGGCGCAACGGGGGAGCACGTCCACCAGCTCGCCTGGGGCATCGATCCCCGCCCGGTGACGCCGGTGCGGCTTGAAAAGAGCATCGGCGCGGAAGAGACCTTTGCCACAGATACCGACGACGACGCCCTTCTTCGCCGGGAACTCCTCCGCCTTTCCCACCGCACCGCCGGCCGCCTGCGGAGCTCCGGAATGGTTGCCCGCACCGTGGCCCTGAAATTACGGTTCGCCGATTTCTCCACCATCACCCGCAGCAGGACCGTCCAGACCCCGGTGGACAGCGCCCAGCTGCTCTACGCCGTGGCACTCCAGCTCCTCGAATCCGTCGGAACCAGGGCCATGGCCGTGCGGCTGGTGGGAGTCAGGGCTGAACAGCTCGAGGAAGCAGCCCGGACCTCGCTCCAGCTGAGCATTGACCGCAGGGATGACAACTGGCGCGCGGCCGAGCAGGTACTCGACGAAGTGGCGCGGAAATTCGGCGACAAATCGGTCCTTCCCGCCCGTCTGATGGAGCCCGAAAACCGGCCGGACGGCAGTACCGAACGGCCCGCCTGACGGGGTCCGCCGAAGTCATTGCCGTCTTTCAGATCAGCCCTCGACAATCTATCCTTAGAGATACATAGTTTCGAGTGAATGGACTTACTGCCGGACCCTCTTGGACATGCTCCCGCTCCCGCGACCGCATGCTGGGTTCCCGTTTTGGCCAAGGCCGGCCAGGCGGGAACTTTCCAGCAACAGCAGGCGTTCTACGGAGTAGAAGTAGTGGCTGGGATCAGCCCGGACGTTGGCCTACAAAAGGAGGTCGTGATGCCGCTGTCGGAGCACGAACAGAAGCTGCTTGAGCAGCTTGAGAAGCAGCTTCACGAGGACGACCCGAAATTCGCGAACTCAATGGGTTCGGATCCGGGGCGTTCATGGTCAACCAGGCATGTGGTCATTGGTGTCCTCGGCGCGCTGGCGGGCGTGTTCCTGCTGCTGGTGGGCGTCACCCTGCAAAGCATCCTCGTGGGAGTGCTGGGATTCGTGGTGATGGGTGGGGGAGTCTACTTCGCCACGATGCGCAGCTCGCGCGGCAAGGCCGGATCCAAGGCGGCGGGCGGAAAGCCCGGCAAGCAGCGCAGTTCATTCATGAGCAGCCTGGAAGAGCGCTGGGATGAACGACGCAGGGGTGAACCCTAACCCCCGGCGCCACCCCGGCCGCGTTGCGGCTACAGGCTCCTCCATTTTGCTCCCCTGACCACGGGGGATTGACGTAAAAGACCCGCTCCGGCGGGTCTTTTCGCTTTTAATCCGCAATCCTTCCTGCGAATGCCATCCACCCTGCAGTCCCGTGGCATCCGGCGGGCGTCGCTGGGGGAAAATTCCTCCACTTCCCACCACCGCCTCGAATCCGCGGCATTTCGCGGGATGTTTCCCATTATTTGCTTTCGTGGGGGGCGGTTTTGCGTTGACTGTGGTGGAAAGTGGAGTAATGTGGAGGACATAAGAGGGTGGTTGCAACATAGGGGATGTGCAGTTCCTGACGGCGGACAGGCGGTGGGCCAGTGTTTCTGGGCACTCACTCGCCGCGTCTGGATGAAAAGGGACGGATCATTCTCCCCGCTAAGTTCCGCGAGGAACTTGCCAGCGGCCTGGTGCTCACGAGGGGCCAGGAACGATGCATCTACGTCTTCAGTGAGAAGGAATTTGCGCGGGTCCACGAGCAGATGCGGGAGGCTCCAATCTCCTCCAAGCAGGCACGTGACTACATCCGCGTTTTTCTCTCTGGAGCCTCGGACGAGGTACCTGACAAGCAGGGGCGCGTGACAATTCCACCAGCGCTCCGGGAATACGCAGGACTCGGAAGGGAACTTGCCGTCATCGGCGCCGGTACCCGCGCCGAGATCTGGGACGCCCAGGCCTGGAATGAATACCTCGCGGAGAAGGAAACAGCCTTTTCCGAAACTGACGATCCCATCCCGGGCATTCTCTGAATTCCGGAGGGAACGGCAGGGACGTTTCTTGGATGAGATCTCCAGCCGGCCCATCGGCTGCCAACCTGGCTCACCTTCCCCGGAGCCAGGCGGGCAGGACGGTAGGCGCGGATGGGGATCTGATCCCAGGAACAACAGGGGACAACGACGGCGGGAAAGGACAAGGCGTGACCGATCAACCCAAGCCCACGTCCGAACGCCATGTACCGGTCCTTCGCGACCGGTGCATCAATTTGTTGGCACCTGGATTCGAGGCGGCCAGGCTCCGCGGCGAAACCCCCATTGCCGTGGACACCACCCTGGGCATGGGCGGGCACTCAGAGGCCATGCTCCAGCGGTTCCCCGACCTCCACCTCATCGGCATTGACCGCGACGAGGAAGCCCTTTCACTCGCCGGGGAGCGGCTGGCACCCTTCGCCGCCCGGACTGACCTGGTCCACGCGGTCTATGACGAGATCCAGGATGTCCTGGCTGACCTCGGCGTCGCCGAGGTGCACGGAATCCTCATGGATCTGGGCGTCTCCTCCCTGCAGCTTGACGAACGTGAGCGGGGATTCGCCTACTCCTTCGACGCGCCACTGGACATGCGCATGGACACCAGCCGTGGCCAAACTGCCGCGGACGTGGTCAATACCTACAGCGAAGAAGACCTGGTACGGATCATCCGCAAATGGGGCGAGGAGAAGTTCGCCGGCCGGATCGCCAACAGGATCGTGGCGGCGCGTGCCGTGAAGGAATTCACCACGACCGGCGAACTCGTGGAACAGATCCGTTCCGTGGTCCCGGCCTCCGCTGCCAAGTCGGGGGGACATCCGGCCAAGCGCACCTTCCAGGCTTTGCGGATCGAGGTCAACGAAGAACTCGATGTCCTGGAACGGGCCGTTCCCGCCGCCGTCGAGTCCTTGGCCATGGGAGGACGCATCGTGGTCATGTCCTACCACTCGCTGGAAGACAAGATCGTCAAAGGTGTCTTCCAGTCCCGCTCCAAGTCTTCGGCTCCCCTCGGCTTCCCGGTGGAACTGGAAGAACACAAACCCGAACTCAAGACCCTGACCAAAGGCACCGAGGTGCCCACCGCCGTCGAAATCGCCGAAAACCCGCGTGCTGCCTCCGCCAGGCTTCGTGCGGCAGAACGAATCAGAGCCAGGAGAGCTGCATGAGCACCGCCGCCGTCAAGAACTTTCCCGTTGTTTCCGGTAGCTCGGCGCCCGACACCCGGCCGGCGGGCAAACCGGGCGGGGGACAGAAGGCCCGCACGCCGCTCTCCGTGGTCCGCTCGGCGCCGCGGAAGCGCCGTGCACCCTTCGTCGTGCTGTGCTTCGCCATGCTCGCAGTGGCTCTGGTCGCGGTGCTGGTCCTGAACATCTCGGTGTCCACCGCCCAGTACCAGCTGGTGGAGCTGCGCGCCAAGCAGAGCTCCCTGACCAAGACCAACCAGGACCTGACCCAGCAGGTGCAGAGCTTCGAAGCTCCCCAGAACCTCGCAGCCAAGGCCACTGAGCTGGGGATGGTCGCCTCCACCGTCAAGGGCCAGATTGACCTTTCCACGCTCTCGGTAACCGGCAAGGCCACCCCCGCGGTCAAGGGCGCACCGGCGGGAGCGGTAATCCCCGCGCCGGCAGTCGCAGGGCAACAGATCGTACCGTCTCCCAAGGACGCGGCCGCAGGCAACGCAACGGCTCCCGTCGCGGGCCGGACTTCCTCCGCCCCGGCGGCTGAAGCGGCCCAGGCGGCAGCACAGGCCCAGGCCGCTGCGCAGGCCGCAGCCGCACAGGCGGCAGCAACCCCGGCTCCTGAACTTCACGGCGGCTCGGTTCCGGCTCCCCAGCAAAAGGTCCCCGGACAGTAGGCTGGCACGCAGGCCAGGCAGTATCGTCGAGCAGCAAGGAAATTCACGGTGGCGAAGACGACCGGCAAAGCAGTAAAAAGCAAGGTACCCAACGCCACGAAGCGATTGCGCCTGGGACTGGGTATCATGCTCACTCTCCTGCTGGTGGTGGGCGGCAAACTCTTCCTGGTCCAGGGGCTGGATGTCGGCGGCATGGCGGAAGCTGCCCTGAACAGCCGCATGACCTCAGCCATCCTGCCCGCCGAGCGGGGCAGCATCCTGGACTCCCGGGGCACCGTCCTGGCCAACAGTGTGATCCGCTACAACATCGTGGTCGACCAGCGGGTCAACACCAAAACTGAGTCATACAAACGGCTCGACCAAACTGACGGGCACGAAAAGCTGGTGGACGTCAGCCGCGACCAGGCCATCTCCGAACTTGCGGCGGCCCTGAGCATGGACACCAATGCCGTCCGTGACGCGGTCACCGGAACGCAGCCGTATTACATTGTGGCCAAGGACGTGAAGCCTGACGTCGAGGACCGGATTTCCAAGCTCCAGGTTCCGGGCATCGTTGCCGAGGGCGTCAGCAAGCGCGTCTACCCCAATGGAGCCGTGGCCGGGGGAGTAGTGGGATTCCTCCAGGACGGGACCACCGGGCAGGCCGGTATTGAGCAGACGCAGGATGACAAGCTCAAGGGAACGGACGGCAAGCGCCTGTTCGAGATCGGCGCCGACGGGCTCCGCATCCCGGTTGGCCTGGACGAGCTGACACCGCCCCAGAACGGCAAGGATGTCAAACTCACCCTCAACTCCGATCTCCAGTACTTTGCCCAGCAGGCCATCCAGAGTCAGGCAGACAAACTGAGTGCAGAATGGGGCGTCATCATCGTGATGGACGCCAAGACGGGCAACCTGCTGGCCCTGGCCGATACGAACGCCCCCGACCCCAACAACCCCGGCGCTGTGGCCGCCAAGGACCGCGGCGTCCGCTCCGTGACCGCGGCCTATGAGCCAGGTTCGGTTGAGAAGATGATGACGGCGGCAGCCGTGATCGATGAAGGCCTGGCCAAGCCGCTGGATACGTTCACCATTCCACCCACCTACACGGTTGACGGGCAGACCTTCAGCGACGCGTTCACCCATGGCACGGAGGAACGGACGCTGGCCGGCATCATTGGGTACTCCATGAACACCGGGACCGTGATGGCCGGACAGCGGCTGAGCAAGGAACAGCGCTACGACTGGTTGAAGAAGTTCGGCATTGGCGAGGCCCCGGACATCGGACTGCCCGCCACGGCATCGGGCATCCTGACACCCTCGGACCAGTGGGACGGGCGCCAGCAGTACACCGTCCTGTTTGGCCAGGGCGTTTCCCAATCCACGCTCCAGACGGTCCGCGCCTACCAAAGCATTGCCAACAACGGCGTCATGCTGCAGCCCCGGTTGATCGATTCCTACATTTCGCCTGACGGCACCGAGGAGAAAGTGCCCGCCCAGCCGCCCCGGCAGATCGTTTCGGACAGTACGGCCCAGCAGGTCCAGGACATCCTGGAAAGTGCCGTTACCGAGGGCGAAATCAAGGATGCCGGCATCGATGGTTACCGGGTAGGGGCCAAGACCGGTACGTCCGAATCGCCCTGCGACGACGGCAAGTCCGGCTACTGCGGCTACACCGCCTCCATCGTGGGAATGGCACCAATGGATGATCCGCGGTTTATTGTGGAGGTGGTGCTCCAGCGGCCGAAGGGCAGCATTTACGGCATCACCAACGGACCGGTGTTCCGGTCCGTGATGAGCCAGGCGCTGCGGACCTACAACGTCCAGCCTTCAACCGGCGAGCCGGCCAGGATGCCCCAGTACGCCAAGTAGCTGCTGTTCCAGGCCGGAAGTACCAGCAGCATCCAGCGCATCACAGTGCCCGGGGAGAACCATGCCGGGCTCGCACTAGCACTATCGGAGATCCCCTTGTCAGAGTTCACCACGCCCGGCAGCGACGCTGCCCGGAATGAAAAAGCAGGCCGCTTCCGCCCAGCGGCCGTAGCGCCCGTCCGACTGGCCGCCGTCGGGCAGGCCCTTGGTGTGGCGGTACCCGCTCCGGCCGCAGATATGGAGATCACCGGCATATCCCTCAACTCGCGCACCGTGGAGCCCGGGGACCTCTACGTAGCCTTGCCCGGTGCCAGCAGGCACGGGGCCGATTTTGCCACTGACGCCATCGAAGCCGGAGCGGCGGCCGTTTTGACGGACGACGCAGGCGCACGCCTGCTCGCGCTCTCCGCGGACACGCCGGTGCCCGTGCTCGTCGTCGACAAGCCCCGCAACGTGGTGGGGCCGCTTTCGGCCATGATTTACGGTAGCCAGCCGCCAGGCGGGGAACCGCTGCAGCTTTTCGCTGTTACAGGTACCAACGGCAAGACCACCACCACCTACTTCATCACCTCGCTGCTGCGTGCCCTGGGCCGGCAGCCCGGACTGATCGGCACCATCGAGATCCTGGCCGGAGGAGAGCCGATTCCCAGCCTCCTGACTACCCCGGAATCGACCGAGGTGCACGGACTCATCGCCCTGATGCGTGAACGCGGGCTCGACGCTGCAGCCATGGAAGTGTCCTCGCACGCCATTTCATACCAGCGGGTGGACGGGCTCACCTTCGACGTCGCGGGGTTCACCAACCTCACCCAGGACCACCTGGACCTTCACAACACGATGGATGAGTACTTCGCCACCAAGGCAGAGCTTTTCACGCCGGGCCGCGCCCGGCGTGCGGTGGTAACGGTCGACGACGAGTGGGGCCGGCGGTTGGCCGGCAGCGCCCCGGTGCCGGTCACCACGCTCAGCACCACGGGATCGGGCCCGGCGGACTGGACCGTCACGGCTGCCTCTCCCCGGGGCCTCGGGACCGCGTTCACGCTCACCGGACCCGGCGGTGCCACCCTCGAGGTCCACACCGGACTGCCCGGAAGCTTCAATGTCGCCAATGCCGCCCTGGCCGTCCTCATGGTCCTGGCGTCCGGCGTCGATACTGTTGCCTTGCAGGCTGCGCTGGACACCGCGGACCCCTTCACGGTGGCGGTGCCCGGACGGATGCAGCTGGTCTCCGACCGGCCGGCTGCCGTGGTGGATTTCGCCCACAACACCGACGCCCTGGCGCGGGCGCTGGAAGCGGTCCGCTCACCGGAACCGGACTCGCGCCTGATCGTTGTCTTCGGTGCCACGGGACAGCGGGACCAAGGGAAGCGGCCGGCCATGGGAGCCATCGCCGCCCGCCTCGCCGACACCGTGATCATCACCGATGACGACCCCCACGACGAGGATGCTGCGGCAATCCGGGCCGATGTCATGGCAGGCGCCCGCGAAGCCCTCGACAACGAGGCCCTGGCCGCCGAACTGCAGGAGGTCTTCCCGCGTGCGGAGGCCATCCGGCACGCCGTGGCGCTGGCACGTCCGCAGGACACCATCCTGGTCGCGGGCCGCGGCCACGAAGTATGGCAGGAAGTGAAAGGCGTCAATATCGCCCTGGACGACAGGGTGGAACTGCGGACCGCCTTGACAGCCAGGGGATTCAACGTTCTCCATGACGACCGGATAGAGTCCTAGACCGAGATGATTGCATTTACTGCGGCGGAAATCGCCGAAATCACCAGCGGGCGCCTGGACGCCGATCCCGGAATTACGCCCCTCTCGGTGGTGACGGATTCACGCGAAGCCACCCCGGGTTCGCTGTACGTCGCGAAGCCGGGCGAGCATGCCGATGGCCACGATTTCATCGACGCGGCCTTTGCCGCCGGTGCCGTCCTGGCCCTGGTCGAGCGTCCCGTGGCCGGACCCGACGGCACCGCCTACCCCTCCGTCCTGGTTCCCGACGCCATCCTGGCAATGGGGGCCCTCGCCGCCGAAACAGTCCGCCGCATCCGCGCCGCGCGTGCAGAAGCCGGCAGCCAGCTGACTGTCGTCGGCATTACCGGATCGGCCGGCAAGACCACCACCAAGGACCTGCTGGCCGGCATCCTGGGCACACAGGGCACCACCGTGGCACCCCAGGGTTCGTACAACGGCGAGGTGGGCGTCCCGCTCACGGTCTTCCGGGCAGGCACCGACACCCGCTACCTGGTGATCGAGATGGGAGCCACCGGCATCGGCCACATCCGCTACCTCGCAGAGATGGTCAAACCGGATATCGGCGTCGTGCTCGCGGTGGGCACTGCCCACGCCGGCGAGTTCGGCGGAGTGGAAAACATCGCACTGGCCAAGGGGGAAATGGTGGAGGGCCTCACGGCCGGGGGGACCGCCATCATCAACCTTGACGACGAACGGGTTGCCGCCATGCGCAGCCGCACCCACGCCAAGGTCCTCGGCTTTTCCGCGGAAGGCCGCCAGGATGCCCAGGTGCAGGCGCTGAACGCCGACACCAACGCCGGAGGCTGCCCCGAATTCGACCTCCAGCTGCCCGATGGGGCCGCGGCCCGGCACGTCAGCAGCAGGCTCATCGGAGCACACCACACGGGGAACCTGCTGGCAGCCGCAGCGGCCGCCTGGGCTGCGGGCGTCCCGGGAGACCACATCGCCGAGTCCCTGGGCAACCAGGCGGCTGCCAGCCGTTGGCGCATGGAACGCACCGAACGGCCGGACGGCGTCACCATCATCAACGATGCGTACAACGCCAACCCCGAATCCATGCGTGCCGCGCTGCGGACCCTGGCCGATCTGGGCCGCGGACGCCGCACCTGGGCCGTGCTCGGCGCCATGCTGGAACTGGGCGAGGACTCCATCCGCGAGCACACCGCCGTCGGCACGCAGGTGGTGCGGCTCAACATCTCCCGGCTGCTGGTGATCGGACGCGAGGCCCGCGCCCTGTACGTTTCGGCCGTCAATGAGGGCTCCTGGGGCGACGAATGCCTCTTCGCGGAAACGCTTGAGGAGGCCTACGACGTCCTTGCCGCAGAACTCGAGCCAGGTGACCTGGTGCTGTTCAAGTCCTCCAACAGCGTGGGACTCCGCCACTTGGGCGATCGGATAGCATTACCCCCAGCCCCGACCCCTGCCGACGAAAGGAGCACTCTGCTGTGATTGCTCTGCTGATCGGCGCAGGCCTTGCCCTGCTCTTTGCCCTGGTGGGCACCCCGCTGTTCATCCGCCTGCTGGTGCGCCGTGGCTACGGCCAGTTCATCCGTGACGACGGCCCCACATCGCACCACACCAAACGCGGAACGCCCACCATGGGCGGCACCGTAGTGGTGGCTGCGGTCCTGCTGAGCTACGGGCTCACCCACCTCATCATGCTGATGATGAACCCGGATTCACCCGGACCCTCGGCCTCCGCCCTTATCCTGCTGTTCCTCATGGTCGGCATGGGCCTGGTGGGCTTCCTGGACGACTTCATCAAGATCTCCCGGCAGCGGAGCCTTGGCCTGAACGCCAAGGCCAAGCTCATCCTCCAGGCAGCCGTCGGCATCATCTTCGCCGTCCTGGCTTTGAACTTCCCCAACGACGCCGGGCTGACCCCCGCATCAACGAAGATCTCGCTGGTCCGGGACGTTCCCTGGCTGGACCTCGCCTTTGGCGGTACCGTCCTGGGTGCGGTGCTGTTCGTGATCTGGTCCAACCTGATCGTCACCGCAGCCACCAACGGCGTCAACCTCACCGACGGACTGGACGGCCTGGCCGCCGGAGCTTCCATCATGGTGTTCGGCGCCTACACCCTCATGGGCATCTGGCAGAGCAACCAGGCCTGCGGTTCCCCCCGGGAAGCCGGCAGCGGCTGCTATCTGGTCAGGGACCCCCTGGACCTGGCCCTCCTGGCCGCAATCCTCAGCGCCGCGCTGGTGGGCTTCCTGTGGTGGAACACGTCACCGGCAAAGATCTTTATGGGCGACACCGGATCGCTGGCCATCGGCGGGGCCGTGGCCGGATTCGCCATCCTGTCCCGCACCGAACTGCTGCTGGGCATCGTGGGCGGCCTCTTCGTGCTGATCACGCTGTCCGTCATCATCCAGGTGGGCTACTTCAAGGCAACCGGCGGGAAACGTGTGTTCAAGATGGCGCCACTGCAGCACCACTTCGAACTGAAGGGCTGGGCCGAGGTGACCGTCGTGGTCAGGTTCTGGATTTTGGGCGGACTGTTCGTCGCCGCGGGCCTGGGCATCTTCTACGCTGAATGGGTTGTACTGCTGTGACCGTTTCCCCGCGCCTGGCAAACCTCGTTTCCTGGGACTCCGACTGGGCCGGCCTGCGCGTGGCCGTGACGGGCATCGGCGTGTCCGGATTTGCCGCCGCTGACACCCTGATCGAGCTCGGTGCCCGCGTGGTGGTGGTGGATGCCGCCACCAGCGACACGGCCCGTGCACATGCCGACACCCTGAAGATCGTGGGTGCCGCCGATGTTCTGCTGGGCCCGGACGCGGTGGCCCACCTGCCGAAGATCGATGGCGAACTTCCGGAACTGATCGTGACCTCGCCGGGCTGGCGGCCGGACCAGGCGCTGCTTGCCGCGGCGGCACGGGCGCACATCCCGGTCTGGGGCGACGTCGAACTTGCCTGGCGGGTAAGGGTCAGGGAAGGCCGGAAGACGGCGGACTGGCTTGCCATCACCGGCACCAACGGCAAGACCACCACTGTGGGCCTCACCGAATCGATGCTGCGGGCCGCGGGCCTGAAGGCCATCGCCGTCGGCAACGTGGGCACCCCCATCCTCGATGCCCTTCGTGACCCCGTGGAGTACGACGTCTTCGCCGTCGAACTTTCCAGCTTCCAGCTGCACTGGGCTGAATCGGTCTCGCCCGTAGCCAGCGTGTGCCTCAACGTGGCCGAAGACCACGTCGACTGGCACGGCTCCTACGATTCCTACCTGGCCGACAAGGCAAAGGTCTACGAGCGGACCCAGAAAGCCTGCATCTACAACGCCGAGCAGGTGGAAACCGAGCGCATGGTGGAAAACGCCGACGTGGTGGAAGGCTGCCGCGCCGTTGCCTTCACCACACTGACGCCGGCCATCAGCATGCTTGGTGTGGTGGAGGGGTTGCTGGTGGACCGGGCCTTCATCGAGGAACGCCGGGACAGCGCAGCGGAACTTGCCTCGATGGCCGACCTCGGCCCGCTGGCCCCCCGGCACATGGTGGCCAACGCCCTTGCGGCTGCCGGCCTCGTGCGCGCGTACGGCGTTGACGCCAAGGCTGTCCGCCAGGGGATCCTTGACTACGTGCCCGGCGACCACCGCATCCAGCCCGTCGCCCGCATGAACGGTGTCCTGTGGGTCAACGACTCCAAAGCCACCAACCCCCATGCCGCGTCGGCATCCCTGTCGGCCTTCAGCAAGGTGGTCTGGATCGCCGGCGGCCTGTCCAAGGGCGTGAGCTACGACGACCTGGTCCGTGACCACGCATCCCGGCTCAAGGCGGTTGTCCTGATCGGAACCGACACCTCGCACCTGCGGGAAGCCCTCCAGCGACACGCGCCAGATGTCCCGGTGATCGAACCGGGGGCAGGTGACACTGAAGGAGTGGAGACTGCTCCGGCGCCCGGTGGCACCCCTGCCGGTACCCCCGGCAATGGAGAACAGGTAATGTCCTGGGCCGTTGCTTCAGCGGCCCGGCTCGCCGAATCCGGCGACACCGTGCTCATGGCTCCGGCAGCTGCTTCCATGGATCAGTTCTCTTCCTACGCTCATCGTGGTGGTACTTTCATCGACGCTGTCCGCGAGCTGGTGGAAGGGCAGGCCCAGACCGGCGAGGAGTAACAATGGTCAGCACGCCCACCCGGCAGCAGGGTGCCACGCCGAAGGGCGGTACACCCCGGCCCGGCTCAAGCGCCGTCCGGCAGCCTGCCGCTGCCGGCGCCCAGCTGCGTACCTTGTACCGCCGGTTCTGGTCCGCACTGGAGGGCACCGGCAAGTCCCGGAACGGGTCCACTTACTACCTCATCCTTGGCGCCACCCTGGCCCTGACGGCCATTGGCATCATGATGGTGCTCTCCGCCTCGAGCGTTGAATCCATCGCCGCCGGGAAGTCCCCTTATGGCGACGCCCTCAAGCAGGGTGTCTTCGCCGCCATCGGCATCTTCACCATGTTCGTGCTCTCACGCATCAACGTCGTCTGGCTGAAGCGCCTCGCATGGCCCGCCGTCGGGGTAGCCGTGCTGCTCCTGGGCCTGGTCCAGGTGGTGGGTACCGAGATCAACGGCAACCGGAACTGGATCGACCTTGGCGGCATCACGTTCCAGCCTTCCGAGGCGGCCAAACTTGCCCTCGCCCTGTGGCTGGCGACGGTGCTGGCGAGGAAAGGCAAGCTGTTGAACCGGTGGCAGCACGTGCTGGTACCCGCCATACCCATGGCGGCCATCGTCATTGTCCTGATCCTGGTGGGCAACGACCTTGGCACCGCCATGATCATCATGCTGATCATGGCGGCGGCGCTGTTCTTCGCCGGCGTTCCGCTCTACCTCTTCGGCATTGCAGGCATCATCGCGGCCGCCGGCACCGCCGTCATGGCCGTCACCAGCTCCAACCGCATGTGCCGCATCACCTCCTGGTGGACAGGACAGTCCTGCGCCGATGGCATTGACGCCAACTACCAGGCAACCAACGGCATGTACGGCCTTGCCTCCGGCGGCTGGCTGGGGGTCGGCCTGGGGCAGAGCCGGCAGAAGTACAGCTGGATCCCCGAAGCCCACAACGACTTCATCTTCGCCATCATCGGCGAGGAACTCGGCCTGGTGGGAACCGTCGTCGTCCTGGTGCTCTTCGCCATCCTTGGCGCTGCGATCTACCGTGTGGTGGTGGCACAGGAAGACATGTTCCACCGCGTCCTCGCCGGCACCATCATGGTCTGGCTGTTGGGCCAGGCCACCGTGAACATGTCAGTGGTCACCGGCCTGATGCCCGTCATCGGTGTTCCGCTGCCGTTTATTTCCTACGGCGGCTCGGCCCTGCTGATGTCACTGTGTGCCGTAGGCGTGGTCCTGTCCCTGGCCCGCGAGCAAATGGCTCCTGCCATGCGCCCCAAACGGATGCTGAAGTTCAAGCTGAAGCCGGGGCGGGACAAGAATCAGCCCAAGAATTCCAGAAAGCGTGCCTGACACCCTATGACTCCGACACACCCTTCCATTGTCCTGGCAGGTGGCGGCACGGCCGGCCATATCAGCCCGCTCCTCGCCATCGCCGCGGCCCTGCGCAGCGAAGCCCCGGATGCCTCGATCCTGGCGGTCGGAACTCCATCCGGAATGGAAACGCGGCTGGTTCCCGCCGCCGGCGTCCAGCTGGCAACGATCGACCGTGTGCCGTTTCCACGCCGGCCCTCCGCAGACCTGCTCCGCCTGCCGGGGCGGCTCGCCGGGGCAGTCCGGCAGGCCGGCGCCATCCTGGACCGGGCGCAGGCCGACGTACTGGTGGGCGTCGGCGGCTATGTCTGCACCCCCCTGTACCTGGCGGCACGGAAACGCCGAATTCCCATCGTGATCCATGAAGCCAACGCCCGTCCCGGGCTGGCCAACCGCGTGGGGGCCTTCCTCAAGGGCCGGGTTGCCGTGGCTTTCGAGGGCACACCACTCCGGAACGCCGTGCACGTCGGCATGCCCATGCGCAAGGAAATCTCCGGCCTGGACCGGAAGACTGCCCGCACCCCGGCACGCGAGGCCCTTGGGCTGGATCCCCAGCAACCCACCCTGATCGTGACCGGCGGATCGTCGGGAGCACAAAGCATCAACCGGACCATCGCAGCCTCTCTGGCCCTTCTTGCGGAGGCCGGCATCCAGACCCTCCACGTCACCGGCCGCGGAAAGACCGTCCTGGACCAGGCGGGGCATCCCCTTGCCGCTGAGGGTTACCGGCAGGTGGAGTACATCGACGGCATGGAACTGGCCTACGCCGCGGCCGACCTCCTGCTGGCCCGGTCCGGGGCTGCCACGGTATGCGAAGTCGCCGCCGTCGGCGTACCGGCGGTCCTGGTGCCACTCCCGATCGGCAACGGGGAACAGGCACTGAACGCAGCGGGCCTGGTTTCCGCAGGTGGCGCAGTACTGGTGGCCGACCGCGACTTCACCCCGGAATGGGTCGCCCGGGAACTGGTCCCGCTGGCCACCGATAAAGCACGGCTTGCAGCCATGGAGGCGAAGTCCTACCGGCTCGGCATCCGAAACGCCGACCAGCGCATGGCTGGTCTTGTCCTGGAAGCGGTATCTGCATGAACGCCCACACCACCCCCCAGCTGGCCTCCCTCGGCAGGGTGCACTTCATCGGGATCGGGGGAGTAGGAATGTCCGCCGTGGCCCGCATCATGGTGGCGCGCGGAGTACCGGTCAGCGGCTCAGACGCAAAAGAGCTCCCCGTGATGGCGGACCTGGCCGCGGCCGGTGCGCGCATCGCCGTCGGATACGCCGCCGGCAACCTGGGCGACGCGCAGACCGTCGTGGCGGGTTCGGCCATTCGGGACGACAACCCGGAACTGGCGGCGGCGCGGCAGGCAGGGCTGCCGGTGCTGCACCGCTCCCAGGCCCTTGCGGCGACCATGGGCGATGACACCGTGGTCACGGTGGCCGGCACGCACGGCAAGTCAACCACCACGTCCATGGTCACAGTCCTGCTGCAGGCGGCGGGACTGGACCCGTCGTTCGCGGTCGGCGCCACCATCCCTGCGCTGGGCGTCAACGCCGCGCACGGCACGTCCGGCATCTTCGTTGCCGAGGCGGACGAATCCGACGGTTCCTTCCTGAACTACCTGCCCCGCATCGCCGTCGTCACCAATGTGGAGCCCGACCACCTGGACTACTACGGCACAGCTGAGGCCGTGTACGAGTCCTTCGACCGCTTCACTGCCCTGTTGCCCGCCGACGGCCTCCTGGTGGCCTGCGCGGACGACGCCGGGGCGCTGGCCCTGGCGGAACGGACCCGGGCCAGGGGCAACACCAGGGTGCTCCTGTATGGCACCAACGAGGCTGCGGACGTGCGCCTGCACGACGACGGCCCAGGCCAGGTTGCAGTGGAGGCGCATGGCGCCGGGTACGGGTTGTCACTGCAGGTTCCCGGACGCCACAACGCGCTGAACGCCGCGGCCGCGTTTGCCGTGGCCCTGGAACTCGGCGTGGAACCGGCGGCAGCCGCCGCCGGCCTGGCACACTTCGCCGGCGCCTCACGCAGGTTCGAACTGAAGGGCTCGGCGCGCGGCGTCAGGGTGTTCGATGACTACGCCCACCATCCCACGGAGGTCCGGGCCGCCCTCAGCGCAGCCCGTTCGGTAGCGGGCGGCCACCGGGTCCACGTCCTGTTCCAGCCGCACCTGTTCTCCCGCACCCGGGAGTTCGCGGAGCAGTTCGCGGACGCCCTCAACCTTGCCGATACCGCACTGGTCCTGGACATCTATCCCGCCAGGGAGGACCCCATCCCGGGCGTCACCAGCCAGCTCATCGCCGACCACCTCACCCAAGGCGGGCGGCTCGCTGCGGCGGCCGACGCCGTCGGGACCCTGGTGGAAGCCGCTGCGGACGGCGATGTGGTGCTCACCGTCGGCGCGGGTGACGTCACCGCCTACGGCCCGCTGATCGTGGAGGCGCTGCGTGCCTAGCTCCCGCCGGCCCACCTACGCCCCGCCCAAGCGGAACGGCCGTCCCGCCGCGCCGGCCGCGGACAACGCGGAAACGGCGGCACGGTCCGCCGCATCCCAGAAGGGCACCGCCGGTTCCGACGTCATTACGGCGTCCCGCAGCGTCCCGGAGCCGTCGGCGCCCAAGCAGGCGAAGGCGGAAAAGCCCTCCGGGGCAACGGTCCTCGCCTTCCCCGAGCCCAAAGGCCGGCGCCGCAGGAAGAAAGTCCTGCTCGCCGCGGGAACAGTACTGGCGCTGGTGGCGGGACTGCTGGCCGCCGCCATCTATTCGCCGGTCCTGGCCCTGCAGACCATCTCGGTGACGGGGACGCACTTCGTGACCCCTGCCCAGGTGCAGACTGCGCTCGAACCCCTGCGCGGCAAGCCGCTGCCCCAGATCAGCGACGACGACGTTCGGGGACTCCTGGGGTCCATGGTCCAGGTCAAATCCATATCAGTGGAGGCGCGGCCGCCGTCCACCCTCGCCGTTGCCGTGCATGAGCGGGTGCCCGTGGCCCTGGTCAAGCAGGGGGAGCAGTACCAGCTGGTGGACGTCGACGGCGTCCAGCTGGCAACCACGGCTGATCCCGGATCAGCGTCGCTTCCGGTCATCGACGGCGGTGCCGGCGCGATCGGCCAGGACCTGTTCCGCGCCACCGCGGCAGTGCTTGGTGCGCTCCCGGCAGACATCCTGGCCAAGCTGTCCAATGCCTCCGCGCAGTCCGTGGATGCCGTGGAGCTCAAGCTGGTTGACGGCCAGACGATCGTGTGGGGCAACGCCTCGGAGAAGGAACTTAAAGCCAAGGTCCTGGCCGCCCTCCTCAAGGCTCCGGTGGACCCCAAGAACCCGGTCAGGGTCTACGATGTCAGTGTGCCCCGGCACCCCGTGACGCGCTGAGCGCTTTCTTTCCCCGGTATTAATCCGACACGCGGACCCGGTCATTGAATGTCGGAACCAGAGGAAATACCGTCACAGACAAGAGTTACTTGACATAACTCTAACCTTCAACCGGAGGGTTAGGGTTGAGGGTTTCAAGCTCACCATCAGTTTTCGCAATAAGACACGAACAAGGGACACGTAACGTGGCAGCTCCGCAGAATTACTTGGCCGTCATCAAAGTCGTCGGCATCGGCGGCGGTGGCGTGAACGCAGTCAACCGCATGATCGAGGTCGGCCTCAGGGGTGTTGAATTCATCGCCATCAACACCGACGCCCAGGCCCTGCTCATGAGCGACGCCGACGTGAAGCTCGACGTCGGGCGCGAGCTGACCCGTGGCCTCGGTGCAGGCGCCAACCCCGAGGTAGGCAAGCAGGCCGCCGAGGACCACGCGGACGAGATCGAGGAAGTCCTCCGTGGCGCCGACATGGTCTTCGTCACCGCCGGCGAAGGCGGCGGCACGGGCACCGGTGGCGCGCCCGTCGTCGCCCGGATCGCCCGCTCGCTGGGTGCCCTGACCATTGGCGTCGTCACCCGCCCCTTCACCTTCGAAGGCCGCCGCCGTGCCGGTTCGGCCGAGGCAGGCATCGACGCCCTGCGCGACGAGGTGGATACCCTCATCGTGATCCCCAACGACCGCCTGCTGTCCATCAGCGACCGGAACGTGTCCGTCCTTGACGCGTTCCGCTCCGCCGACCAGGTCCTGCTTTCCGGTGTCCAGGGCATCACCGACCTCATCACCACCCCGGGCCTGATCAACCTTGACTTCGCTGACGTTAAGTCCGTCATGCAGGGCGCGGGCTCGGCCCTCATGGGCATCGGGTCCGCGCGGGGCGAAGACCGCGCCGTGAAGGCCGCGGAACTTGCCATTGCCTCCCCGCTGCTGGAAGCGTCCATCGATGGCGCCCACGGCGTGCTTCTGTCCATCCAGGGCGGCTCGGACCTGGGCCTGTTCGAAATCAACGAGGCAGCCCGCCTGGTGCAGGAAGTGGCCCACCCCGAGGCGAACATCATCTTCGGCGCCGTCATTGACGACGCCCTGGGCGACGAAGCACGCGTCACTGTGATCGCTGCAGGCTTCGACGACGTGAAGGCAACCTCACCCTCCATGGACCAGTCCCAGCCGCAGTCCGCGCCGCAGCGGCCCGCCGCCCCTGCTGCTGCTCCCGCCTCGGCCCACTCGAACAACGGGAACCACCAGGGCAACGGAGGCCACCAGCAGAACGTGCAGCCGATCCACGCGGGTGTTGGCGCCGCGGGACTCAGCAACTGGGGACAGCAGCGTCCGCAGGCCGTTCCCGCTGACTCCGGCTTCGACGTCGACCTGCCCTCCGTGGTGGAGCCGGATCTCACCGGAACCCACCCGGATGACCTGGATGTTCCCGACTTCCTGAAGTAGGCAGCGGCTTGTTCCATTGGCGTGCCGACATCCTTCCCGGGGTGTCGGCCGCATTCACCGACGCGGGAGCGGGAAACCTTGCCCTGCACGTGGGGGACGATCCCGCCGCGGTCCGGGAGCGCCGGTTGCGACTGGAAGAGTCCATCGCCGCGGCGCCCGGCTCGCTGCGCTTCATGAACCAGGTGCACGGCAATACTGTGGCCATCATGGACGCCGCGTCACCCGCGCCTGAAGCCGATGCCATGGTGTCCCGCGGCCTGCCCCTCGCGGTCATGGTGGCGGACTGCATTCCGGTCCTGCTGGCGGGGGAGTCCGGGAGCGGGCCCGTGCTTTCCGCCGTCCATGCCGGCCGCCCCGGGATCGCCAACGGTGTCCTGCCGGCCGCCGTGGACAGCATGAAGTCCCTGGGTGCCGCCCGGATCCGGGCGTGGCTGGGTCCCTCGATCTGCGGGTCCTGCTACGAAGTCCCCGCCGCCCTGCGTGACGAGGTTGCAGCCCTGGTTCCGGCAACGCGGAGCACCACCAGTTGGGGAACGCCGGCGCTGGACCTGCCCGCCGGTGCCTGCGCCCAACTGGAGGCTGCGGGGGTGCAGGTGGAATACGCCGGCGCCTGCACGCTGGAAACGGACTCGCTGTACTCGTACCGCCGGGACCGGAACACGGGCCGCTTCGCCGGATTGGTCTGGTGCCATGACTGAGCAGCCGGACGACAGGCCCGAACATGATCCCCGCAGCGCAGAGCTTGCCGAACGGCTCGCCGTAGTGCGGAAGCGGATCGCCGCAGCCGCCAACGACGCGGGTCGAAGTGACAACCTTCCCTCGCTGATCGTGGTCACCAAGTTCCACCCGGCAGCTGACATCCGGCGCCTGGCCGCCCTGGGTGTCACGGATGTGGGCGAGAACCGTGACCAGGAAGCTGCCGCCAAGGCGCTGGAGCTCGCTGATCTCGGGCTGGCGTGGCATTTTGTCGGCCAGCTGCAGACAAAGAAGGCCAAGTCCGTGGCGCGCTACGCGGCCGCCGTCCATTCCGTAGACCGGCCGCAGCTGGTGGATGCCTTGGCGAAGGCAGTGCGGAACGAGATGGATTCCAGCGGGCGTGCGCAGCTGGAGTGCTTCATCCAGGTCAGCCTTGAGGACGACGCCGGTACCCACCGCGGCGGGGCAGCACCCGCCGACGTGCCGCTCCTGGCAGAACGGATCGCCGGTGCCGATGGGCTCAAGTTGGCGGGCGTCATGGCAGTGGCCCCGCTGGGTGCCCCGCCAGGGCCGGCGTTCGAAAAACTGGCAGCCGTTTCCGCCCGGCTGGTGGCGGAGTACCCCGGTGCCGGCGCCATCTCAGCCGGTATGAGCCAGGACCTGGAGCCTGCCATCAAGTTCGGGGCGACACACCTGCGAATCGGTTCCGATATTCTCGGTTCCCGTCCTGCCGTGGGGTAGCGTCGGACCTATTGGAAGTGATGGGCGGGGGACTCCAGTGCTGTCAAATCATTGGGCGGCCCGCTTACGGGACACGATTAGGAGTCGACCATGGCCGGCGCTCTGCGCAAGACAATGATCTATCTTGGGCTCGCCGACGGCGATGAGCATTACGAGCCCGAGCAACAGACCACACGTAAGGATGAGGACGAACCGATGGAAGTCGACCGCGAGGAACGCCGTGCTCCGGCGCCGGTCCGCGAAGTCAGCCGCGAGGCGTCCTACGCCCCTGAAGAGGAATACCGCGCCCCTGTGACCCCCATAAAGCGTGCGGCTTCGAGCCGTGAAGAGAACACCGGCCTGCGCCAGATCACCACCATCCACCCACGCTCCTACAACGATGCCAAGCTCATCGGCGAGAGCTTCCGGGACGGTATTCCGGTGATCATGAACGTCACGGACATGGGTGAGGCCGACGCCAAGCGCCTGGTGGACTTCTCGGCAGGGCTCGTCTTCGGCCTGCGCGGAAGCATCGAACGGGTCACCAACAAAGTGTTCCTGCTCTCACCGTCCTACGTCGAAGTGATCGGTGACGACAAGAAGGCCAGCGACACGCAGGCCAGCTTCTTCAACCAAAGCTAAGCACCACAGGCTGTTCACAGATGCCAGGCAGGGACACCTGTCTGGCATCTGTGCTGAAATAGACAAGACAACAGCAGTACGACAGCGGCCGCCGCCACGGATGGGCCGCATGAATCTGGAGATATGAAATAAGTCATGGGAATTGTTTTCGGACTTCTCTATCTCGCCCTGCTGCTGTTCTTCGTGGCCCTCATCATCCGCCTGGTGTTCGACTGGGTGCAGATGTTCGCAAGGGAATGGCGGCCCCGCGGCGCGGCCCTGGTGGCAGCGCACGCCGTCTACTCCATCACGGACCCGCCACTGAAGGGCCTGCGGCGGCTGATCCCGCCGCTCCGGCTTGGTGGAGTCTCCCTGGACCTTGGCTTCCTGATCCTGTTCATCGGCGTCAGCATCGCCATGAACGTCACCAGGGGACTGGCCTGATTTTTCCGCCAGGCCCGGCAATGCAGCCTGTTCCCTCCCGGAACAGCTACTGTAAAGCGAAGAAACCTCCCGTTTGACACCGCAGTGTTGAATTAGAGTAAGCAGACCAAATTTAGGTACCTTAGTTTTGACGGCCGGAAGGCCTACTGACTAACCAGACCAGTGAGGTGACCAGATGGCTTTGACGCCAGAAGACGTTGTCAACAAGCGCTTTCAGCCCACCAAGTTCCGTGAGGGCTATGACCAGGACGAAGTTGACGACTTCCTGGACGAAATCGTCGTCGAACTCCGCCGCCTGAACCAGGAAAACGACGAGCTCCGCAAGAAGCTCGCCGACGCAGGTTCCAGCGTTCCGGCAAGCTCTTCCGCCGCTCCCGTGGTGGAGAAGGTCCCCGCGCCGGTCAAGTCCGACAAGGACGAAGCCCGCGAGAAGGCAGAGGCAGAGGCCAAGTCCGCCGAAGCCAACAAGAAGAAGGACGTCCAGCCGGCCGCCCCGGCTGCAGCCGCACCGGCCGCGCCCGCCGCTGCCGCCACGCCTTCTGCTGAATCCGCCGCCGGCCTGCTGGCCATGGCACAGCAGATGCACGACCGCCACGTCGCCGACGGCCAGGCCCAGAAGGACAAGATCATCGCCGAAGCGCAGATCGAAGCCAGCAGCCTCGTCAACGATGCTCAGGAAAAGTCCCGCAAGATCCTCGGTGCCCTGGAACAGCAGCGCTCCGTCCTGGAACGCAAGGTGGAGCAGCTCCGCGGCTTCGAACGCGATTACCGCTCACGCCTCAAGGCCTACATCGAGGGCCAGCTCCGCGACCTGGATGCCCGCGGCTCCGTCGCGACCCCGGAAGTCAGCGAAGCCAACTAAGGCTGGCAGCACGTATTCTGAAAGCCGGTGGCTGAGGATTCCTCGGCCACCGGCTTTTGGCATTTACACCCAAGTTCCACGAATTGAAAGCACCATGACTGACGAACTTGCCGCCGACGCGGCACGCCCTGTCCCACCCTCGCCGCGCCCCCGCCGGGCCGTGCTGCTGTCCCTGTTCGCGGGGTTCGCGGTCTTCGCCTACGTCCTGGACCAGCTGACCAAACTCTGGGTCACCTCCACCATGGTGGAAGGGGAGCGGATCCCCGTTCTGCCGCCGCTGCTCCACTGGTACTTCATCCGGAACTCCGGGGCTGCCTTCTCCATTGGAGAGAACGTCACCTGGGTGTTTTCGATCATCATGGCCGGGGTCGCCATCGCCATCCTCTTCCAGGTCCGCCGGCTGGGCTCCGCCTGGTGGTCCCTGGCCCTGGGCCTGCTGCTGGGCGGGGCGCTGGGCAACCTTACTGACAGGCTCTTCCGTGAACCGTCCTTCGGCATGGGACACGTGGTGGACTTCATCCAGCTTCCCAATTTCGCGATCTTCAACATTGCCGACTCCGCTGTCGTGTCCGCCGTCGCCATCATCTGCATCCTGACCATCCGCGGGATCGCCCTGGACGGGACCCGGCTGGGGAGCGCACCCAAGGACACGCCCGGCCATGACTGACCACGTCGTTATCCCGGAAGAGTACGGCGGGGCACGTGCCGATGCCGGCCTGGCAGGCATCCTGGGCGTCTCGCGGTCCGTCGCTGCCTCACTGCTTGCTGACGGGCACGTGCTCAATCGGGGCAAGGCCCTGGGCAAGTCGGCAAAACTCGTCACCGGGGACACCCTCGAGGTCACCGTCCCGGAACGGCGGGACCCGCTTGAAGTCGTGGAGGAAGCCGTGGAAGGCCTGAATATCCTGCTCGACGACGACGATTTCGTCGTCGTCGACAAACCCGTCGGCGTGGCAGCCCATCCTTCACCGGGCTGGGTGGGGCCCACCGTGGTGGGCGGCCTTGCTGCCGCCGGGTACCGCATCTCCACCTCGGGCGCTCCGGAGCGGGCGGGAATCGTGCACCGGCTCGACGTCGGCACCTCCGGGGTGATGGTGGTGGCCAAATCCGAGCGCGCCTACACATCCCTCAAGCGCGCCTTCAAGGAGCGCACCGTTGACAAGGTTTACCACGCCGTAGTGCAGGGCCTGCCCGATCCCCTGACGGGCACCATCGACGCCCCCATCGGCCGCCACCCCGGGCACGACTGGCGTTTCGCCGTCATCGAGGACGGGCGGCCCTCCGTGACCCATTACGAGGTCCTGGAGGCCTTCGGCAAGGCCAGCCTGGTGGAAGTCCACCTCGAAACGGGCCGCACGCACCAGATCCGTGTCCACTTCTCCGCGCTCCGGCACCCCTGCGCCGGTGACCTGACCTATGGCGCCGATCCCCGCCTGGCCGCCACCCTGGGGCTGACCCGGCAGTGGCTGCATGCCCGTGAGCTGGCCTTCGACCACCCCGTGACGGGGGAGCGGGTCACCGTCAGCAGCGAGTACCCGCAGGACCTGGCCTACGCACTGGAAGTGCTGGAGTCGGGCCAGGCCTGACACGGGCCGCCTGGCCGGACCGGCCGGGGGCAGCGCTTAGAATAGTGCGGTGAGTTCCAGCAATGATTCGTTTGTCCACCTGCACACCCACACCGAATATTCCATGCTGGATGGAGCTGCCCGCCTGGGGGAGCTGTTCGATGAAACCGAGCGCCTGGGCATGCCGGCCCTCGCCACCACCGACCACGGCTATCTGTTCGGCGCGTTCGATTTCTGGCGCAAGGCCACGGACAAGGGCATCAAGCCGATCATCGGCGTCGAAGCGTATGTAACGCCCGGGACTGCTCGGACGGACAAGGAACGCGTGCGGTGGGGCGAAGAGTCCCAGCGCAAGGACGACGTCTCCGGCGGCGGTTCGTACACGCACATGACGCTCCTGAGCTACAACAACGTGGGCATGCGGAACCTCTTCCGGGCCTCGTCCATCGCTTCCCTGGACTCGGTCTTCGGCAAGTGGCCCCGGCTGGACCGGGAACTGCTCAACACCTACTCGGAAGGACTCATCGCCACCACGGGCTGCCCCTCCGGCGAGGTCCAGACCCGGCTCCGTCTCGGCCAGTACCGCGAAGCACTCGAGGCGGCGGCCGAGTTCCGCGACATCTTCGGCGCGGAGAACTACTTCTGCGAACTGATGGACCACGGGCTGGACATCGAACGGCGGGTCACCGGCGACCTGCTGCGGCTCGCCAAGGACCTGAACCTGCCCCTGGTGGCCACCAACGACCTGCACTACACGCACGAGCACGACGCCAAGGCGCACGAGGCCCTACTGGCCATCCAGTCCGGTTCCACCTTGCTGGAACCCACCTACGACAACGGCGGCTCGAGGTTCGCCTTCTCCGGCAGCGGCTACTACCTCAAGTCACCGCAGGAGATGCGCGAGCTCTTCCGTGACCACCCGGACGCCTGCGACAACACCCTCCTGATCGCCGAACGCTGCGAAGTGTCCTTCAACACCGACGCCAACTTCATGCCGCGGTTCCCCTGCCCGCCAGGCGAGGATGAAACCTCCTGGCTGGTCAAGGAAGTGGACAAGGGCCTGCAGTACCGCTACCCGGGCGGTATCCCGGACGAGGTCCGCAAGCAGGCCGACTACGAGCTCGGCGTCATCACGTCCATGGGGTTCCCCGGCTACTTCCTGGTAGTCGCCGACTTCATCAACTGGGCCAAGAACAACGGCATCCGCGTTGGCCCCGGCCGTGGCTCGGGTGCAGGCTCCATGGTCGCCTACGCCATGCGCATCACCGACCTCGACCCGCTGCGCCACGGCCTGATCTTCGAACGCTTCCTCAACCCGGACCGCGTTTCCATGCCTGACTTCGACGTCGACTTCGATGACCGGCGCCGCTCGGAAGTCATCGACTACGTGACCCGCAAATACGGTGACGAACGCGTGGCGATGATCGTCACCTACGGCACCATCAAGACCAAGCAGGCCCTCAAGGACTCCTCGCGCGTCCTGGGCTACCCGTTCAGCATGGGCGAGACGCTGACCAAGGCCCTGCCGCCCGCGGTCATGGCCAAGGACATCCCCCTCGCGGACATCCAAAACCCGGACTCCAAGCGCTACAGCGAGGCCGGCGACTTCCGGCAGCTGATCGCCACGGACCCGGAGGCGGCCAAGGTCTTCGAGACGGCCCTGGGCATCGAAGGCCTGAAACGCCAGTGGGGCGTGCACGCCGCCGGCGTCATCATGTCCTCGGACCCCATCATCGACGTCATCCCCATCATGCGCCGCTTCCAGGACGGCCAGGTGATCACCCAGTTCGACTACCCGACGTCCGAGGGCCTGGGCCTGATCAAGATGGACTTCCTGGGCCTGCGGAACCTAACGATCATTTCCGACGCCCTCGAGAACATCAAAATGAACCGCGGCATCGACCTGGACCTGGAAAACCTGGAGCTCGACGACGCCCCGTCCTACGAACTCCTGGCCCGCGGCGACACCCTGGGCGTGTTCCAGCTCGACGGCGGACCCATGCGGTCCCTGCTCAAGCTCATGAAGCCTGACAACTTCGAAGACATCTCCGCCGTGCTGGCGCTGTACCGGCCCGGCCCGATGGGCGCCAACGCCCACACCGACTATGCGCTGCGCAAGAACGGGATCCAGGAAGTCATTCCCATCCACCCGGAGCTGGAGGAACCGCTCAGGGAGATCCTGGGCGGCACGTATGGCCTGATCGTGTACCAGGAGCAGGTCATGGCCGTGGCGCAGAAGCTGGCCGGCTACTCGCTTGGCCAGGCCGATATCCTCCGGCGCGCCATGGGCAAGAAGAAGAAGTCGGAGCTGGACAAGCAGTTCGCCGGCTTCTCCCAGGGCATGCAGGACAACGGCTACTCCATGGAAGCCGTCAAGACCCTCTGGGACATCCTCCTGCCCTTCTCCGACTACGCCTTCAACAAGGCACACTCCGCCGCGTATGGAGTCATCTCCTACTGGACCGCGTACCTGAAGGCGCACTACGCACCCGAGTACATGGCGGCGCTGCTGACCTCCGTGGGCGACGACAAGGACAAGTCCGCCATCTACCTGAACGAGTGCCGCCGCATGGGCATCACGGTGCTCCCGCCGGATGTCAACGAGTCCGCATTGAACTTCACCCCTGTGGGCAACGACATCCGCTTCGGCATGGGCGCCATCCGCAACGTGGGTGCCAACGCCGTCGAAGCCATGGTCACGGCACGCGAGAGCGAAGGCGCCTACACCTCCTTCAAGGACTACCTGATGAAGGTGCCGGCGGTGGTGTGCAACAAGAGAACCATCGAATCCCTGATCAAGTCCGGGGCGTTCGACTCCCTGGGCCACCACCGGCGGGCGCTGGCGATGATCCACGAAGAGGCCATCGACTCCGTCATCACACTGAAACGGAACGAGGCGATCGGCCAGTTCGACCTCTTTGCCGGCTTCGAGGAGGCCGAATCGGAAGCCTCCCTCAGCATCGAGATTCCCGACCTGCCCGAGTGGGAGAAGAAGGACAAACTCTCCTTCGAACGCGACATGCTGGGCCTGTACGTCTCCGACCACCCGCTGCAGGGGCTCGAAGGCCTCCTGGCCCAGCACGCCGAAATGAGCATCACCACCATCCTGGGCGAGGACGGCCCGCAGGACGGTGCCATCATCACCATCGCGGGCATGATTACCTCCCTGAGCCGCCGCATCGCGAAAGCCAGCGGCAACGCCTACGCCCGGGCGGAGATCGAGGACCTGGGCGGTTCGATCGAAGTCATGTTCTTCGGCCAGGTCTACGGGCCGATCGCCTCCGTGCTCGCCGAGGACCTGATCGTAGTGGTCAAGGGCAGGCTCCAGAAGCGCGACGACGGCGCCATCACGCTGAACTGCATGGAGCTTTCCGTTCCGGACCTCAGCGAAGGGCTGCACGGGCCCTTGGTGATCACCATGCCCACGCACAAGGCCACCGAGGCCGTGGTCACGGAGCTGGGGGACGTGCTGCGCACCCACCGGGGCAACTCCGAGGTCCGGCTGCACCTGCAAGGTGACACCCGGACCGAAATCATGGGCCTGCCCGTCCACCTTCGGGTGAACCCCAGCCCGTCGCTGTTCGGCGACCTGAAGGTCCTGCTGGGCCCTGCCTGCCTGGACGCCTGACAAACAGGCGGCCGACGCCGGGAATCACCTCCCGCCGTCGGCCGCCCGTTTGTGCCGCGCGGGTCCGAGGGGGTCAGATCTCGTAGTCCAGCGGCACCGGCTGCCCATAGGCGCCCCCGTGGTACAGCAGCGGCGATCCTTCACCGCCCACCTGGCCGTCCACTACCTGGACCACCACCACGGCGTTGTTCTCGAACGAAAGCCGCATCTGGATCTCGCCGATCAGCCACCCGGCGACATCCTTCAGGATGGGTACCCCGTGGGGACCGATTTCCCAATGGTTGCCTTCGAAGCGGTTGCCGGGGCGGGCGAAGCGCGCTGCCAGCTCCTGGTTGTCCAGGCCCAGCATGTGCACGCCCAGGTACTGCGTGTTGGCCACGGCCGGCCAGGACCTGGAACTGCGCGCCATGTTGAAGGTGAAGCGCGGCGGCTTCGCCGACAGGGACGCCACCGACGTGGCGGTAAAGCCATACGGCTCATCCTGGTAATTCACGGTGATGATGGCGACGCCCGCGGCATGCCGGCGGAACATCTCCCTGAACGTCTGCTCGAACGGCTCGCTGTTGTCGGTCACCGGAACTCCTGGACTAGGTGGCGTAACTCTTTCCCCAAGCGTATTGGCCCGCGGTCATGGCCGGAAAACAGGGGGCGGCAGCAGTGCCGCGGATGACCTTGCAGGAACCTTTGTTAAGGTGTGTTGCATGACGAACTTCGCCCGCCCCGCCAGGCGGCGGCTGCCCTGGTCCCTGCTGCTGGTCCCGGCGGCGGCAGGCATTCCGGCGGGACTCCTCTGGTGGATCCTGGCGCCGGGCGGGTTGAACCTGATCACCCGGGATCCGGCCTTGGCGGCGGGAACGGCGCCCCTGGCGTGGCTGCCGCGCGACCTCACCCTCGCTGGCATCCTGGTGCTCGCCGGCTGCCTGCTGGCCGTATTCCTGGCCGACGGCAAACGGCCCGACCCGCAGGCGGCCCTGCTGGCCGGGCTGGCCGGGGCGATGGCAGGCAGCGCCGTGGCCTGGGGGACAGGCGTCCTGGCCGGACGGCTGTGGGGCCCTGCCGTGGACGCCGGAGCAAATGCCAGTATCGCCTTCTCGCTGCGGGCCTGGCCGGTCCTGCTGCTCTGGCCGGCCGCGACCGCTGTATCGGTCTTTATCCTGGAACTGGTGGGAGCAACCGGCAGGAAGCCCGACGAAGCCGGGATGGAAACGGCCGGGGCGAACAGCCCCGTAAAATAGAGCGGTGACCACATCCCCGGAGTTCCCCGCCCCCGTGACAGCCGCCGTCGACTTCCGCACCATCGACCTTCGGGGCCGCAACCTGACCCTCCAGGCCCTGCGGGCCGCCGTGCCGCGTGCCAAGGGCCAGACCGTGGCGGACGCCGAGGAGAAGGTCCTGCAGATCATTTCGGCCGTCCGGCAGCGCGGCTTCGCGGCACTGGCAGAGCTGGCGGAACGGTTCGACGGCGTGGAGCAGCAGCACCCGCTGGTTCCCGGGGAGGCGATCGCCGCAGCGCTGGAGCAGCTTGACCCGGCCGTGCGGGCCGCGCTGGAGGAGTCCATCAGCCGCGCGCGGAAGTTCGCGGATGGGCAGCGCCCACGCAATGTCGACGTCGAACTCGGCGACGGAGCCGTGGTGAGCCAGAACTGGGTGCCCGTTGCCCGTGTGGGACTGTACGTTCCCGGCGGCCTCGCCGTGTACCCGTCGTCGGTGATCATGAACGTGGTGCCCGCCCTGGCGGCCGGCGTGGAGTCCATTGCCTTGGCCTCGCCCCCGCAAAAGGAATTCGGCGGCCTGCCACACCCCACCATCCTGGCGGCGGCAGCGCTGCTGGGCATCACCGAGGTCTACGCCATCGGGGGAGCTCAGGCCATCGCCGCGTTCGCCTATGGCATCGAAGCCGCCGGGGCGGGCCCGGCGCTGGAGCCGGTGGATGTGGTGACCGGTCCCGGCAATATCTTCGTCGCCACGGCCAAGCGCCTGGTCAAGGGCGTCGTGGGCATCGACTCCGAGGCCGGAACCACGGAGATTGCCATTCTGGCCGACGATTCCGCCCAGCCCGCCCTGGTGGCCGCCGATCTTCTCAGCCAGGCCGAGCACGACCCCAAGGCCGCGTCAGTGCTCATCACCGACTCCGAGGACCTGGCCGACGCCGTGCGTGCCGAACTGGCGCTGCAGGCGGCCGCCACCAAGCACTCCGCCAGGGTGCAGGAGGCGCTCTCCGGCCCGCAGTCGGGCGTGGTGCTGGTCGACGGGCTGGAGCAAGGCATCGCAGCCTGTGACGCCTACGCCGCGGAGCACCTCGAAATCATGACCCGGGATGCTGCCGTTGTGGCCGCCCGCATCCGCAACGCCGGCGCCATCTTCGTGGGCGATTACAGCCCGGTCAGCCTGGGTGACTACTGCGCCGGCTCCAACCACGTGCTGCCCACCAGCGGTACGGCCGCTTTTTCCTCCGGCCTGAACGTGACCACCTTCCTGCGGGCCATCCAGGTCATCAACTACAGCCGGGACGCCCTCGCCGAGGTGCGCGGGCACATCGTGAGCCTGTCCCGGGCCGAGGACCTTCCCGCCCACGGGGACGCCGTCACAGCTCGGTTCCCGGGCAACCAGTGACCACTACATGTAGTAATTACAGGATTGTTATTACCCAAGATCTGCCCGTAAACTGGGATACGCCACGGCATCGCCCCCCGGCGGTGCTGCTGGCTTCCACACCGTTGCACACCACAAGCGAAAAGGGGGAACGCCATGTACTGCCCGTTCTGCCGCAACCCTGATTCCCGCGTGGTGGACAGCCGGATGACGGACGACGGCTCGGCCATCCGCCGGCGCCGGCAGTGCCCTGAATGCGGCCGCCGGTTCACCACGGTGGAAACCACCAGCCTGTCCGTCATCAAGCGCTCGGGCGTCGGTGAACCGTTCAGCCGCAGCAAGGTGATCAACGGCGTGCGCAAGGCCTGCCAGGGCCGTCCCGTGAGCGAGGACGACCTCGCCATGCTGGCCCAGGAAGTCGAAGAGCAGATCCGTGCTTCCGGGGCCGCTGAAATCGAAGCCCACGAAGTGGGACTGGTCATCCTGGGGCCGCTGCAGAAACTCGATGAGGTCGCCTACCTCCGCTTCGCCAGCGTGTACCAGGCCTTCGATTCCCTCGAGGACTTCGAGACTGCCATTGCGCTGCTCCGCCACGAGGCCGGCGAAGGCGCCAAGGGCGCAGCCGGTGCCGCAAAGAGCTCCGAGAAGAGCCCCCTCTAAAACTCCGGTGGCGGCAGCGGAGGGGAAGCCGCAGCCGCCACCGGCACCACTCCTACTTGGCCAGCTTGTGCTGGAGGGCGATCTCCAGGGCTGCGCCCACAATGCCTGCCTCGTTCCGCAGGACCGCCGGGACAATCGGGGTGCGGAGCTTGAGGTTGGGAAGGTACTCGTCGGCGCGCTTGGAAATGCCGCCACCCACGATGAACAGTTCCGGCGAGAACAGGAACTCCACATGCGAGAAGTAGCGCTGCAGGAGCACGCTGTACTCGTCCCATGACAGGCCGTCCCGTTCGCGGGCGACGGCGGACGCCTTTGATTCGGCGTCGTGGCCGTCAATTTCAAGGTGACCCAGCTCTGCGTTGGGAACCAGCTTTCCGTCAAAGATGAAAGCTGAACCGATGCCGGTACCGAGCGTGATCACCAGGACAGTGCCGGCGACGCCTTCCCCGGCCCCGTATCGGGCTTCTGCCAGGCCTGCGGCGTCGGCGTCGTTGATGACTTCCACCGGACGGCCCAGCCGCTTGGTGAGGAGGGCATCGATGTCAGTGTCCAGCCAGCTCTTGTCCACGTTGGCGGCGGAGTGGACCACGCCGTGCTGGATGATGCCGGGGAAGGTCACCCCCACGGGGGAACCGGCCTCCGGAGCTTCCGGGCGGGCCGAAAGTTCGGCCACCACCAGGGCCACGGCCTCGGCGACGGCTTCAGGCGTGGCGGGCTGCGGGGTGGGCACGCGGAAGCGTTCGCCCAGGAGCTTGCCCTTCTTCAGGTCGACAATGCCGCCCTTGATGCCCGTACCACCGATGTCGATACCGATCAGGGGTGCGTTCTTGTGCGACTTCTCGTCCTTCTTGGCCAATGTGATTCCGTTCTTGACAGGGGCGGGCAGGAAAGGGGGCTGCTGGGGTGCGGCCCGTGACAGGTGGCCGGGTAGCGCCTGGTACGTGCCCGCTGTGGGGCATGGGCCAGGCTACGGCAGGGTGAGGATTTCGGCGCCGGCCTCGGTGACCAGCAGGGTGTGCTCGAACTGGGCGGTGCGCTTGTGGTCCCGGGTGACCACGGTCCAGTCATCGCTCCACATGTCCCATTCCACCGTGCCCAGGGTGAGCATCGGCTCGATGGTGAACACCATGCCCGGCTCGATCACGGTGTTATAGGCGGGGGCGGCGTCGTAGTGCGGGATGATCAGCCCGGTGTGGAAGGCTTCCCCGACGCCGTGGCCGGTGAAGTCGCGGACCACGCCATAGCCAAAGCGCTTGGCGTAGGACTGGATGGTCCTGCCAATGACGTTGATTTCACGCCCGGGCGCCACGGCTTTGATGGCACGGTTCAGGGACTCCTGCGTGCGCTCCACCAACAGCCGTGATTCTTCGTCCACGTCCCCGACGAGGAACGTGTAGTTGGTGTCTCCGTGGACGCCGTTAAGGTAGGCGGTGATGTCGATGTTCAGGATGTCGCCGTCCTGGACCACGGTGCTGTCCGGAATGCCGTGGCAGATGACCTCGTTCAGGGAGGAGCACAGGGACTTGGGGAAGCCGCGGTAACCGAGCGTGGAAGGGTAGGCGTTGTGGTCCAGCAGGAACTCGTGGCCTACCTTGTCCAGTTCGTCCGTGGTGACGCCGGGCTGGATGTGCTTGCCCACCTCCACGATGGCCTGCGCCGCGATCTTCCCGGCAATCCGGATCTTCTCGATGGTTTCCGCGCTCTTGACCTCGGAACCAGTGAATTTGGCCGGAGCCGGCTTGCCGACGTACTCCGGACGGGGGATGGACGCCGGGACGGGACGCTGCGGACTCAAGGTACCCGGGGTGAGGGTGCCAATGGGTGCAGTGGAGGCAAGGGAAGGCATAGATTGATCATATAAGGCACCACAGAACGCCTAACAACCGACAAGCTGGGGAGGGTGCGCGTAAGTGTTTGTGTTACGTGGATCACCCCGGTTTCCTGTCGCCGGAACGAGGAGCAACGATGACTGAGTACTGGTTCAACGTCAACACCCACGAAGTGGAAGAAGACCGGCTCTCGGACTGGAGCCAGCTCATTGGGCCCTACAAGACCCGCGAAGAAGCGGAGCATGCCATCGAGAAGGTCAAGGCGCGCAACGCCGCCTGGGAAAAGGGCGACGACGACTGAGCGGCTGTTACCTGCCTAGAAGGAGTGTTCCGGGCCGGGGAACGTACCGGAGCGGACGTCGTCCCCGTAGGCGGTGGCGGCGTCGTGCAGGGTGGTGCGCAGGTCCGCGTACTGCTTGACGAATTTGGCCATCCGGCCGCCGCGAAGCCCTGCCATGTCCTGCCAGACAAGCACCTGGCCCGTGGTGGCCTTCCCCGCGCCGATACCCACCGTGGGGACGGTCAGCGCCGCGTCGACTGCCGCGGCCGTCTCCGCGGGAACCATTTCCATCAGCACGCAAAACGCTCCGGCCTCTTCGAGTGCGCGGGCGTCCTCGATCAGCCGTTGGGCGTCATCGCCGCGTCCCTGGACGCGGTAGCCGCCGAGGGCGTGTTCGCTCTGCGGCGTGAAGCCGATGTGGGCCATCACCGGGATGCCCGCCTGCACCATGGCCCGGACCGTGGGGGCGTAGTACTTTCCGCCCTCGATCTTCACCGCGTGGGCCAGCCCTTCCTTCAGGAACCTGACGCCCGCGCCGACAGCCTGTTCCGCACTGACCTCGTAGCTGCCGAACGGCAGGTCTGCCACCACCAGGGCCCGTTTAGCGGATCGGGCCACGGCCCGGCAGAGGGGGAGCAGTTCGTCAACGGTCACCGGGAGGCTCGTTTCATTGCCATAGACGTTGTTGGACGCCGAGTCGCCGACCAGGAGCACTTCAATGCCGGCGGCGTCGAAAATTTCGGCCGTGTACTGTTCGTACGCCGTGAGCATGGCAAATCTGGTGCCGTCACGCTTGGCCTGCTGGAGGTGGTGGATGCGGACCTTGGTGGGCTTCCGTTCGGCAGGAACCGGCACGCCGGGTCCGTTGCCGTACGGGGCGGATACTTCTGCGGACGCGCTGGAGTCGGAGCTGTTGGAGGCCATGGGATGAGCGTAGTGCGGTACCGGCCGTCCTAGCTACCGCGGGCATCCCCGCCAAAAGGTGATAAGCGCCATAGCTCCGGCACCGAACGGAGGCCGGGAACCGCAGCAGGGGCCGGTACGCGGGCCCGATTGGGGAACCGCCAGGTTAATGGTGTGTTACGCACGGCGCAGGCTCAAGCATCGGCGCCGAATGATTAGTACAGTGATGGTGAACTGCTGCCGGCTTTCCCCTTTGCGCGGACCCGGAGCATGGACGTTGACCGGAGAAGAGGCCATCATGGACCGCCAGCAAGAGTTTGTCCTGCGCACAATCGAAGAGCGCGACGTACGTTTCGTGCGCCTGTGGTTCACCGACGTCGTGGGTTCGCTGAAGTCCGTGGCGCTGGCACCGGCGGAAGTGGAGGGGGCCTTCGAGGAAGGCCTCGGATTCGACGGCTCCTCCATTGAGGGCCTGGCCCGTGTCTTCGAGTCCGACATGCTGGCCCAGCCGGACCCCGCCACCTTCCAGATCCTGCCATGGCGCGGCGAGACCGAGCAGACCTCCAGGATGTTCTGCGATATCCTTACCCCGGACGGCGAGCCCTCCGCGGCCGATCCGCGCAACGTGCTCAAGCGGACCCTCGCCAAGGCCGCGGACATGGGCTTCACCTGCTACACCCACCCCGAAATCGAGTTCTACCTGCTCAAGTCGCACGAGCCGGGTCCGAACGGCGCTCCGGTACCTGTTGACGAGGGCGGCTACTTTGACCACGTCCCGGGCGGCGTGGCCCAGGACTTCCGCCGCACCGCGGTGACCATGCTGGAATCGGTCGGCATTTCCGTGGAATTCAGCCACCACGAGGCCGGCCCGGGCCAGAACGAGATCGACCTTCGCTACGCGGACGCCCTGCAGACGGCGGACAACATCATGACGTTCCGCACCGTAATCAAGGAGGTCGCGCTGCAGCAGGGCACGTACGCCACCTTCATGCCCAAGCCGTTCACCGACCACCCCGGGTCCGGCATGCACACGCACTTCTCCCTGTTCGAGGGTGACAGCAACGCGTTCTTCGAGGCAGGAGCCGAGTTCCAGCTGTCCAAGACGGCCCGCCAGTTCATCGCTGGCATCCTCAAGCACGCCCCGGAGTTCACCGCCGTCACCAACCAGTTCGTCAACTCCTACAAGCGCCTGTGGGGCGGCGGAGAGGCACCCAGCTACCTCAGCTGGGGCCACAACAACCGCTCGGCCCTGGTCCGCGTGCCGCTGTACAAGCCCGGCAAGGGCCAGTCCGCAAGGATCGAGTACCGCGGCATCGACTCCGCCGCGAACCCGTACCTTGCCTACGCTGTCCTGCTCGGTGCGGGCCTGAAGGGCATCGAGGAAGGCTACGACCTCCCGGCCGCAGCCGAGGACGACGTCTGGTCGCTGAGTTCGGCTGAACGCCGCGCCATGGGCCATGATCCGCTCCCGGCCAGCCTGCACGATGCCATCCGTTCCATGGAGGACTCGGAGCTGATGCCGCAGATCCTGGGCGAACAGGTCTACGAGCACTTCCTGCGCAACAAGCGCGCCGAATGGCAGGACTACCGGCTTCAGGTGACGCCCTACGAGCTGCAGCGCAACCTCGGCATCCTCTAGGTGCCCGGCGTGAGCCTGGCACGCCGCCTGATCGCGGCCGGATTCAGTGACTTGGAGAAGGGCGAGCGGTTCCTTGCCGCGCGCGAACTCGAGGGGCTGGACCAGGACAGGCTCTTTGCCGGGCTGCAGCTTGCCGCCAGCCCCGACACCGCCCTGCAGTCCCTGGTCCGGCTGATTGAAAAGCACCCGCAACTCCGGAACCTGGCCGCTGCCGACCTGGAGGAAAGCGAACCGATGTACCGGGTGCTGGGCGCCTCCGAGGCGCTGGGGGAGTTCCTCATCAGGCACCCGGAGCACCTGGACGCCTTCGAGGTCCGGGCCAGTCCCGAGCCGCTGCCCGCAGACCCCGGACGGCTGCGTGCCACCCTCCTGCAGTCCGTTGGCGCTGACCCGCGTGCTGCCCGGCCCGTTGCTGCCGCCACGGGCACGGACGCCTACGCAGCCTTGCGCACCGCCTACCGGCGCGGGCTGGTGGACCTCGCCGTGAAAGACCTCTGCGCCGCGGACCCGCTGGACTTCCTGCCATCGGTGGGCGGCGAACTGGCGGACCTGGCCGCGGCCGCCATTGAGGCCGCCCTGGCGGTCTCCCGCGCCGAAGCCGCGGAGCAGCACAGCGCTGCCGACATCGCCGACGTCGGCCTGGCCGTCATCGGCATGGGCAAGTGCGGGGCCCGGGAGCTGAACTACATCTCCGACGTCGACGTCATCTACGTGGTGGACGCCGGAAGCCTCGAGGATGCGCAGGCCAACACCATCGGCACGGCCCTGGCGAGCGGCATCTCCCGCGCCATCTCCTCGGTGGCCCGGGAACCGGGCCTGTGGGAGGTGGACGCCAACCTGAGGCCGGAGGGCAAATCAGGGCCCCTCGTCCGCACTCTCGCCTCACACGAGACGTATTACGCCAGGTGGGCCGAGAGCTGGGAATTCCAGGCGCTGCTCAAGGCCCGTGCCATCGCCGGCGATGTTGCACTGGGCCGGGCCTACGAGGAAGCTGTGGCCCCGCTGATCTGGAGTTCGGCCGGGCGGGAGGGCTTCGTGGAATCCGTGCAGGCGATGCGCCGCCGGGTTACCGAGAACATTCCGGCCGCCGAGGAGCAGCGCCAGATCAAGCTGGGCCGCGGCGGACTGCGCGACGTCGAGTTCACCGTCCAGCTGCTCCAGCTGGTGCACGGCAAGGCAGATGAGACATTACGACGGCGGGACACCACCTCGGCGATCGCCGCGCTGTCAGCGGGCGGTTACATCGGCCGCTCCGACGCCGCCGCCTTTGACAACGCCTACCGTTACCTGCGCCTCCTGGAACACAGGATCCAGCTGTTCCAGCTGCGCCGCACCCACCTCATGCCGGTGGCGGAGCCGGCGCTGCGCTCCCTGGCCAAGGCGGTGCTGGGGCCGTTTTCCAACGAACGCCCCGCCCCGGACACCCTGCTGTCCGCGTGGCAGCGCACCAAGCGCTCGGTCCGCGAACTGCACGAGCGCATCTTCTACCGCCCGCTGCTCAACACCGCGGCCAAGCTCAGCAGCGAGGACGCCAGGCTCACGCCCGAGGCGGCGCAGGGACGGCTCGCGGCGCTTGGCTACCAGGACCCGCCAGGCGCGATGCGCCACATTGAGGCGCTGACCGCCGGTGTGAGCCGCAGGGCAGCCCTGCAGCGCCAGCTCCTGCCCATCCTGCTCGACTGGCTCGCCGAGGGCGTGGACCCCGACGCAGGCCTGCTGGCCTTCCGCCGCGTCAGTGAGGCCCTGGGCACCACGCATTGGTACCTTGGCCTGCTCCGCGACTCCAACGCCGCCGCCGAACGGCTGTGCCACATGCTGTCCAATTCCCGGCTGATCGCCGACCTGCTGGAAGTCTCACCGGAGTCCGTGGCGTGGCTGGGGCAGGACAAGGACCTGGTTCCGGTGGTTTTCGAAGCCCAGTGGCAGGAAATCACCGCCAAGATGTCACGGCACGAGGACCCCGAGAGCGCCATGCGCCTGATCCGTCTGATCCGGCGCCGGGAAATCCTCCGCATCGCCATCGCCGATTCCGCCGGCCTCCTGGACCAGGACCACGTGGGCAGGGCCCTCGCAGACACCGACCGCGCCGCCGTCCTCGGCGCGCTGCGGGTGGCGGAGGGAATCGTCTCGGCCGGCGGACCGCTCAAGACCACCGTGCTGGTGGTGGCCATGGGCCGCCAGGGCGGCAGGGAGATCGGCTACGGGTCCGACGCGGATGTCATGTACGTCCACCGTGCCCTGCCGGGTTTCTCCGAAGCGGAGGCGCAGGAACAGGCCGCCCGCATCGTGGCAAAGGTGTCCAGCCTGCTCACCCAGCCCCTCAAGCCGGCCATCATGGCGGAACGCGTCCTCCAGATGGACGCCGACCTCCGGCCCGAGGGCAAGAACGGGGCCATGGTGCGCTCCCTTGACTCCTTCGCCGAGTACTACCGCCGCTGGTCCCTCATCTGGGAAGCACAAGCCCTGCTCAGGGCGAGGCCGATGGCCGGCGACGATGCCTTGGCCGCTGATTTCCTCAAGCTGATCGATCCCATCCGGTACCCGGAGACCGTGGCGGAACAGGACGTGCGCGAGATCCGCCGCATCAAGGCCCGGGTGGAATCGGAGCGGCTGCCGCGCGGCGCCGACCCCGCCCGGCACCTCAAACTGGGCCGCGGCGGCCTCAGCGACGTCGAGTGGCTGGTGCAGCTGTTGCAGCTCCAGCAGGCCGGGAAGCACCCGGAACTCCGGACCACGTCCACGCTGGAGGCCCTGGAAGCCGCCGCGGACCTTGGCCTGCTGGACGCTGCAGACGCCGACCTGTTGGCCGAGGCCTGGCGGCTGGCCAGCCGCATCCGGTCGGCCAATGTCATCTGGAGCGGCAAGGCCTCCGACCTCCTGCCGTCCTCGCGCCGCGACCTCGAGGCCGTGGCACGCTGGTGCGGCTACGAGCCGGGCCATGCCGCTGCGCTGGAGGAGGACTACCTCCGGGTCAGCCGGCGGGCCAGGGCTGTCTTTGAGCGTGTCTTCTATGGGCACTGATTGGGTCTGGCTCATCCCGCTCCGCGACCTGGACGCCGATGCCCGGGCCATCCAGCTCGGTGCGGTCGCGGACATGTCGCTGCTGCCCGGCCAGGAACGGTTCGTGGGCGACCCCCTGCGCATGGCGCTGGCAGGGCTCGCGGAAGAGTCACGGCACCCCTGTGTCGTGGAGTCCGGTGGCGATGCTGTCGGCCTCCTGACGCTCCAGGCGGGGGCGGCCGGCCTGGCCGGGTGGCCTGACGATGCCTCGGCGTGGCTCCTGCGGGGCTTCCTCATCGACAGCCGGCACCAGGGCAGGGGGCTGGGAACGCTGGCGGCCACTGCCGCTGTCGAGGCCGCACACAGGCTCACCGCCCGGCACCAAAGCCGCGAGTCCGGCGTCGTACTGTCCGTCAATGAGGAGAACCGTGGAGGCCTGTCTGCTTACCGCCGCGCCGGTTTCGTCGACGCCGGGCCGTACCTGGGCGGTTCCGCGGGGCCGCAGCGGACCATGTTCCGCAGCTTCGCACCCACCGCGCCGGCGTAACGCGCCGGGCCGGCATTGCGCTTAGCAAGCGTTTGCCCGATTATGTGGATGGCGGTGTTCTTCAACCTTGTTGGGGGGAAGGCTGGACAGTCTTCGTCTCGGGGGGCATTCGTCAGGGGGTCCGGCTCCCGGTCTCAGCACGTCTGGAGGCGGGCCCCCACCTTTACGGTCTCCGTCCGCGGCCTGACGGCCCGGACAACGCGAAAGGCGGCCACCGGTTGAATCGGTGGCCGCCTTTCGTTGCTTCAGCGCTCCTGCGGGGCAAGCCGCGGACTAGACGCCGTAGTAGAGCTCGAACTCGTAGGGGTTCGGGCGCAGGGACAGCGGGCGGATCTCGTTCTCGTACTTGTACTCGATCCAGGTGTCGATCAGGTCCTGGGTGAAGACGCCGCCAGCCTGCAGGAACTCGTTGTCCTCGCGCAGGGCCTCCAGGGCTTCCTCCAGGGTGCCCGGAGCCTTCGGGATGTCCTTGGCTTCCTCGGCCGGGAGCTCGTAGAGGTCCTTGTCGATGGGAGCCGGGGGCTCGATGCGGTTGCGGATGCCGTCAATGCCGGCCATCAGCTGGGCAGCGAAGGCCAGGTACGGGTTGGAGGAGGGGTCCGGTGCGCGGAATTCGATGCGCTTGGCCTTGGGGTTGGAACCCGTGATGGGGATACGGATACCGGCGGAGCGGTTGCCCTGCGAGTAGACCATGTTGACCGGGGCCTCGAAGCCCTTGACCAGGCGGCGGTAGGAGTTCACCGTCGGGTTGGTGAAGGCCAGCACGGCGGAGGAGTGCTTGAGCAGGCCGCCGATGTACCAGCGGGCGGTGTCGGACAGGCCGGCGTAGCCCTTTTCGTCGTAGAACAGCGGCTCGCCACCGTTCCACAGCGACTGGTGGCAGTGCATGCCGGAGCCGTTGTCACCGAAGACCGGCTTCGGCATGAAGGTAACCGACTTGCCCCAGGCGTCAGCGGTGTTCTTGATGACGTACTTGAACTTCTGCAGGTCATCGGCAGCGTGGGTCAGGGTGGTGAACTTGTAGTTGATCTCGGCCTGGCCGGCGGATCCAACTTCGTGGTGGCTGCGCTCGACCTCAAGGCCGGCTTCGTCCAGGGCGACGCACATGGCGTCGCGCAGGTCAGCCTGCTTGTCGGTGGGGGAGACCGGGAAGTAGCCGCCCTTGACGGGGGTCTTGTAGCCCAGGTTGCCGCCCTCTTCCTCGCGGCCGCTGTTCCAGTGGGCTTCCTCGGAGTCGATCTTGTAGAAGCTGCCCTCGGGGGAGGACTGGTACTGGACGTTGTCGAACACGAAGAATTCGGCTTCGGGAGCGAAGAACGCGGTGTCGGCGATGCCGGTGGAGGCCAGGTAGGCCTCAGCCTTCTCGGCTACGCCGCGCGGGTCGCGGTGGTAGGGGTCGCCGGTGCGCGGGTTGACGATCGAGAAGTTCAGCGCGAGGGTCTTCTCCATGCGGAAGGTGTCCAGGAACGCGGTGGTGACGTCCGGGATCAGCTGCATGTCAGATTCGGCGATGCCCTGGAATCCGCGGATCGAGGAACCGTCGAAGAGCTGTCCGTTGACGAAGAAATCAGCGTCGACACTCTTCGCGGGGACGTTGAAGTGCTGCTGGACACCCGGAAGGTCGGTGAAGCGGATATCGACGAACTTTACATCTTCGTCCTTGATGAACTTGAGGACTTCGTCCGCAGTCTTGAACATCTATGCTCCTAACGCATATGTAAATATCTGGCATGCACGCCATGTGATCCAGCGCAATCCAAAATCAGGGAGAACGCCTGTTGTCCCTGTCGCGTGTACCTGCCGGGGGATTGCTTGAAACTTCTAACAGACTATGGATCCGGGATTTCCCGTCCGTGTCCGCATTGTTTCGGGCAGGTTACAGAATGCCCTGCTATGACCACGGTATCGTCCGTCCACACTGTGGTCGAGCCCTATCCACAGTGTGGGCGCGCCGCCGGTGCCGGGATCGGTAAACTTGGACGGTGGTAGATCGCAAAGACATAGGCTCCTGGCTCACCGGACCGGACACTTCCGGCATCTCCAAATATCCGGGGGAGCGCCTGGGCCTGCCGGAGTCAGGTCCGGGGTCCATCGCCCGGGCCGGGCGGAGGATCGTTGCGATCATGATCGACTGGGGCATCGCCCTGCTCATCAGCAACTTTGCCTTTGGCGGCGATTCCTGGGCCACGCTGGCTGTCTTCGCCATCGAACAGACCCTGCTGGTGGGAACCCTCGGATACAGCATCGGCCACCGCATCATGGGCATAGCCGTGATCAGGCCGGGCGGGGGCACCCCTGGCCCGCTGGCCGGCCTGGTGAGGGCAGTGCTCCTCTGCCTGGTCATCCCGGCCGTCATTTTCGACCCGGACCAGCGCGGCCTGCACGACAAGGCCATGAATACGCTCCTCATCCGGCGCTGATCCCCACCCGCCGGCAGGCATCGGCGTTCTAGCCGCGGGGCAGTTGCGTCCCGTGATTCTGGCGACGGAAGGCCGGAGCGTTCGTGAGGACCACACCGCAAACCACGACGGCGCCACCCACAAACTGTGCAGCCGTGTGGACGTATCCGGCGAGCATGGTCAGGACGGCGGTGAAAACGGTGATCAGGTTGAGGAACACGCCTGCACCTCCCGCCGGCAGGACCGTCAGTGCGCGGTTCCACAGCACGTAGGACAGTACCGACGGAAAAATCGCGATGAAGAGCAAGGACGCCAATGCACTGCCCGTTGCGGGGAGGGCCGGGCCGCCGCTGGCGAGGTGGACGGGCGCCAACAGGGCCACAGCCACGGCTGCCTGGACCGCCGTAGCCGTAATTGGCGGGACCTTCGGTGCCAGGCGGCCCACGACCGTGTAGGCCGTCCACACCACCACTGCACCCGCCATCAATACTTCCCCGGTGCCAAAACCGGCAGTTGCCAGCCTGCCGATGTCCCCTCCACTGATGACAATGAGGACGCCCGCCAGCGCCACCACGACGCCGGCCACCGCCAGGGGCGTGAGCCGTTCGCGCAGGAACACCGCTGCCGCCAGCGTGATGAGAGCCGGGTTGAAGGCGTTGATCAGTGAGGCATTGAACGCATCGGTATGGTCCAGGGCGAAGTACAGGAGGAGGTTGTAGCCAAGCAGCCCGCACACGCTGAGCGCCAGCAGCCACGGCCACGCAGCCAGAACCGCCCGCCAGGATGGCCGCTCAACAAACTGGGCAATCAGCAGCAGCGGCACCAGCGCAATCGCCCACCGCAGGAAGACCAGGCTGAGGGGGTCGATGCTGTGGACGGCGCCCGCACCCACAACATAATTGCCGGCCCAGAACAGCGTTGCTCCCAGCAGGGAGAAGACGGCCACTGTGCGCTTGTGCCGCGGAGGACCGGCGGCCTGCATCTCCGCTGGGCCAGACGGCTGTGCCTTCAGTTTCTGCTCAGCGGATTCCACAGCGGCGTCCCTGTGTCCGCTAGGCGCGGCTGGACTCGAGGGCAGGGGCGTCCGTTGCGCCGGCAGCCGTAAGGTACCCGCGGCGTCCGGCCCAGCGTTCGAACAACAGGGTGGCGAATGGGAAAATTGCCGAGAACCCGGCCAGCGCGGCCACCCGGAACGGCCAGCGCTGCACGCGCCACAGCATGAGCGCGGCAACCCCGTAGCCGATGAAGAGGGCGCCGTGGATTGGGCCCGCCACCTGGACGCCGAGTTCCGTGGTACCAGCAATCCACTTGAAGTACATGCCGGCCAGGAGTGCTGCCCAACTGCAGGCCTCGGCCACGGCGAGGATGCGGAAGGCTCGGATCGTCGTTGTCCTGAGGGGCATGGTCTTGTCCTGTCGTGGGTGCGATGAACGGTGCCGCAGGAGGCGGACGCCTGCGCGCGGCGAGGAAGGCGCAAAGAAAAACGCCCCGGTACCGGCAGTGCCGGTACCGGGGCGTCTTACCAGCTAGCGTCCGCGGTTGGGACGGGCCTTGTACGGGTCGATGCCCTTGGGGATGGGGAGCCTGGTGCCCATGGACGCGATGCGCTTGGAGACCGTGCTCACTTCGAGCTTGGTCAGTTCGTTCTTCATCTTGCCCATCTGCTTGGCCACCTGGCTCAGCGGCACCTGGCCTTCGCCGCGGCCCGTCTGGATGGTGTGGACCGGAACGTTGGGGAGGATGCGGGCAAGGCGCTTGCGCTCGGCATCGAGCAGCGGCTTCACCCGGTGGGTGGGGCCTTCGCTGACAAGGACGACGCCGGGACGGCCTACGGCACGGAACACGGCATCCTGCGTGCGCGGGTTAACGGCAACGGGCTGGTCTTCCGTAATCCAGCCGCGGCGGAGCGTCCCCAGGGCAGCGCCCGAAGCGCCGGGCTGGTTTTCGATCTGCGCGAACGCAGCACGCTCGGCCCGGCGGGACAGGATGAACGTAGCGGCCAGCAGGCCGAGCGGGATACCGATGATCAGGCCCGTGATCCAGTTGTCCAGCCAGAAACCCACCAGGAAGCTCACGGCCACCACGCCGAGGAACACCAAAAGCATCAGCCACGGAACCATGGGATCGTGGCGGCGGGTCATGGTGAAGACCTCGCCGATCTGCTTGAGCCTGCTGGGCTTCTTGGCCTTCGCTTCCTTGGGCTTGCGCGTGAACAGGCCGCGCTTCACCGCGCTGGAGCCCGCCGGGGTGGAGTTGCTGGAGTCAGGGGATTTCGCCATAGTGCCTCAATTCTACGTGACTTAAACCAAAGGGCCGGACGCTGGATTCTTCCAGTGCCCGGCCCTCTGCCACTTCACAAAGGAGATGTCACGAGTTCGCAGCGAGGAGGGTGCTGGCTTCCTGGCGGGTGGTGCCGGAGTCCTGGATGCCTTCTGCGATGTGGGCGAGTTCGGCGGGGATGTCGCGGCCTTTTTTGCGCATGGCGGTGGCCCAGAGGCGGCCGGCGCGGTAGGAGGAGCGGACCAGGGGTCCGGACATGACGCCGAGGAAGCCGATGTCTTCGGCTTCGTGCTGGAGGTCCACGAATTCCTGGGGTTTGACCCAGCGGTCCACGGGCAGGTGCCGTTCGGAGGGGCGGAGGTACTGGGTGATGGTGATCAGGTCGCAGCCGGCCTGGTGGAGGTCGCGGAGGGCTTCGCTGATTTCTTCGCGGGTTTCGCCCATGCCCAGGATGAGGTTGGATTTGGTGACCATGCCCAGGTTCCGGCCCTGGGTGATGACGTCCAGGGAGCGTTCGTAGCGGAACGCGGGGCGGATCCKYTTGAAGATCCGGGGGACGGTTTCGACGTTGTGGGCGAAGACTTCGGGGGCGGAGTCGCAGATCGCCTTGATGTGGTCGGGGTTGCCGGAGAAGTCGGGGATGAGCAGTTCGACGCCGGTGCCGGGGTTCAGTTCGTGGATTTTGCGGACGGTTTCGGCGTAGAGCCAGACGCCTTCGTCTTCGAGGTCGTCGCGGGCCACGCCGGTGACGGTGGCGTAGCGCAGCTGCATGGAYTGKACGGAGCGGGCCACCTTGGTGGGTTCGAACCTGTCCACGGGGGAGGGTTTGCCGGTGTCGATCTGGCAGAAGTCGCAGCGGCGGGTGCATTCGGAGCCGCCGATCAGGAAGGTCGCTTCCTTGTCTTCCCAGCATTCGAAGATGTTGGGGCAGCCRGCTTCTTCGCAGACGGTGTGCAGGCCTTCTTTTTTGACCAGGTTCTTCAGCCCGACGAACTCCGGGCCCATCTGGACCTTGGCCTTGATCCATTCCGGCTTGCGCTCCACCGGGACCGCAGCGTTGCGCTGCTCGATCCGCAGCATCTTCCGGCCTTCAGGTGCCAATGTCACAGTAGAGCTCCTTCAGGGCTCGAAACCAATGCTTCTTCATGCTTGCGGAATTCCTCCACGAACCGCTCCGCGATGTCCGCGGGATGGATCTCCCTGCCCGTTTCAAGGGACATGGTGGTCACTCCGGCGTCGGTGATGCCGCAGGCGATGATCTGGCCGTAGGGCGCCAGATCATTGCTGCAGTTGATGGCGACGCCGTGCATGGTGACGCCGTTCAGGACGCGGATGCCGATAGCCGCAATCTTGCGGTCGGGGCCCTTGGAATCGGCCTTGATCCATACACCCGCGCGGCCTTTGATGCGTTCAGCCTTGATGCCGTAGTCCGCCATGACGGTGATCATGATCTCTTCCAGCCGCTCCACATAGTCCCTGATCCCGGAGCGGTTCTTCAGCTTCAGGATGGGGTAGGCAACCAGCTGGCCGGGGCCGTGCCACGTAAGTTTCCCGCCGCGGTCCACCGCGACCACCGGCGTACCGTCAAAGGGCCGCTCGTGGTCCTCGGTAAGCTTGCCGGCCGTATAGACAGCGGCGTGCTCCAAAAGAAGGACTGTGCTGGGCGCACTTCCGGCGACAACTTTGTCATGGAGTTCGCGCTGGGCATCCCAGCCTTCCATGTAATCAACGAAGTCGGGGGCAAGACCCAGCTGTGAAAACTCAAGAGTCATGGCATCCAGCTTAGACCCCGCAGCCGTACCGACCCGGTTTAGTGTCCAAGCTCACCGGCTGCACTCTTTGTGACCGCGGACGCCAAAGGCTGTGGATAACTTCTGCAGGGCGGACGGAACTCGGCTAGACATGGACCATGGACGATGTACAGGCACCCGACGTACCCGGCTACGACGTCGGCAGGCTGCTGGGCCGCGGCGGCAGCGCGGACGTGTGGCTGGCCAGGGAACAACGGACGGGACAGGAATACGCCCTGAAGTGCTTCCGGGCGGCCGGGAGGGGGACGCGCAGCAGCCCGGGCATCACCGAGGAGGAGGTGCGACGGGAGATCCGCATCCTGTCAGTCCTGGACCACCAGCACCTGATCCGGGCCCACGACGCGGTGCAGGGGAGGGAGCCGGGCAATGGTACGGCTCTGACCATGGATTATGCTGCCGGCGGTTCCCTGGCCCAGTTGGTGTCCGCCCGCGGCAGGCTCAGCGTGGGGGAGACGGTCACAGTATTGACGCCGATCGCCCAGGCCTTGGCGTACCTGCACGGCAAAGGCTTCACGCATTCTGACGTCTCGCCCGGAAACGTGCTGTTCACCGGGCAGGGAAAACCGATGCTGTCGGACCTGGGGATCGCCCGGATGCTGGGCGATCCCGGCCGTACCGGGGCCACAGGAACCGACGGATTCGTGGATCCGTCCCCGGTGGACGCCGTCCGCGCCGGCCTCCAGCCGGAACGCGACGTGTACTCGGTGGCAGCCCTGGGCTGGTATTGCCTGACGGGTGATGCGCCGGGACGGACCGCCGACCGGCCTCCGCTGTCCCTGCTGGTCCCCGGCGTTCCCAAAGACCTGGTGGCCGCCCTGGAAGCAGGACTGAACGACGAGCGCAGGCTGCGACCTGACGCGCTGGGGCTGGCCACGGCCGTCTACCGCAGTGCCGAACCGCAACCCGTGGACCTCTCCGGCGCTGTCCACCCCAGCGTCCTGCCGGAGCTGCTGACCCGCCGCCACGTTCCCCCGGCGTCTCGGGGCAGCGGACTCCGGGACAAAATCCAGGGGCTTCGCCGCCGGGCGGTGGCCTCCCGGTGGTCCGCGCGGCCGGGAGCGGCAACAACTACAACCGCGACGGCCAGGGGAAAGCACGCGGAGGGACCGGCCGGTGGCCAAGTGCTGCGGCTTCTGAGGCGGTCCGTGCTGCCGCTCGTTGCCGCGGCTGCAGCCGTGCTGTGGTGGCTGTCAGCGTCCGCCGGGCACGGCATGTGGCCCGGGAACCCTGCGCACGCTCCGGTCCCGCAAGCTGCCTCCCCGGCCGCAACAGGCGGCGGGGACCGGGCGGCCGGGCCCCTGGACGCGGCGCGGGAGCAGGCAGGGGCAGCGGATCCAGTAATAGCCGCACAAGGGCTGGCAGCGGTTCGCGACTACGCCTTCAGCAGCGGGGGAATGGAACTGTTGGCGGACGTAAACGCCCCCGGGTCGGCTGCCGCCGCAGCTGACCAGAGGATCTCCGGCCAGGTTGCCGCCGGCCGGCGGCTCGCCGGATTCAGCACCACGCTGTCAGGGTTGGCTGTCGAGGACGGGGCAACCGGCGAGCACGCGGTGGTGCGGGCCGTCTCCACTACCTCCGCTTACCAGGTGGTGGACCCGGACGACACCGTCCTGGCCACCGGGCCCGCGAGCCCGCCGCAGCCGCTGCGGCTGGTCCTGGAGTCCGTGGAGGGCCGGTGGCGGGTCAGCGACATCCTGCCCGGCCGGTGAACAGCCACCAGTGAATAGCTCGGGAGCCCCTGGCTTACAGCATTGCCGGTTGGCTCACTGCCTAGTCCTGCGGGGCCGCACCGGACTTTTCCGCCACCCAGCGGGCTGCATCTGCCAGATGCCCGTACTGCCACTGGAACCCGGCAGCTGCCAGGACGGCCGGTTCCATCCGCTGGCTGTGCAGCAGGAGTTCCTCACCCAGGCCGGGCATCACGGTCCGCAGCACGGGGGCGGGGACCCGCAGCAACGCGGGCCGGTGCAGGGCCTTGGCCAGGGCCGCCACGATGGTATTCACATCTGCCTGTTCAGGGGCGGCCACGTTGACCGGCCCGGACACCGGGGAGGCCAGCAGGAACAGGAACGCGGCCGATACATCGGGAAGCGTCACCCAGGGCCAGAACTGCCTGCCGTTGCCAAATGGGCCGCCCACCCCCAGGCGCAGCAGCGGGAGCAGCTTGCCCAGCGCCCCGCCGGACTGGCTGAACACCACGCCGGTCCGCGGCGTCACCACCCGCACGCCCGCCGGGGCCATCAGCGCGGCCTGCTCCCACTCAATGCAGATTTGCGAGAGTGTCCCCTCGCCGGCCGCCGCGTCTTCCCGCAGGACGGTATTGCCCGCGTCACCGTAGTAGCCCGAACCGGACTGGCTGATGAAGGCTGCCGGTGGAGTGTCGGCCCGTGCCATAGCCTGCACCAGGGTCCTGGTGGGTCCCAGCCGGGAACTGAACAGTTCCTCCACGCGGTGCCGTGTCCACGGCCGGTCACCGATGCCGGCGCCGGAAAGATTGACCACAGCGTCCGCGCCGGACAGCACCCCGGGATCCAGGACCCCGGCCGCCGGATCCCAGCGGACTTCGCTGGCACTGGCAGGGGGCCTGCGGACCAGTGTCAACACCGAGTGGCCGGCACTGCGGAAGGCCGCGGACGTGGAGGTACCGATGAGCCCGGAGGCGCCGGCCATGACGATATGCATGGTCCATCTCACCACGGCAGCACGGGTTGTGTATCTCCCGCGGGGCGGGGGAGGGGATGGCTATGATCGAACGATGACCTCTTCCAGCTACTTCCGTTTCCCGCATCTGCACGGTGATCTGGTCACTTTCGTGGCCGAGGACGACGTGTGGATCGCGCCCCTGGACGGCGGACGCGCCTGGCGTGTCTCCTCGCTCCAGCTCCCTGCCCGCAACCCGCGTTTTACCCCTGACGGCAAGCGCCTGGTGTGGACCGTAGTCCAGGGAACGGCGCCGGAGGTAGTGTCCGCACAGGTGGACGGCGGCGGGTACCGGCAGCTCACCTATTTCGGCCATAGCACCACCAAGGTCAAGGGATTCACCACTGGCGGATCCGTGGTGGTCACCAGCGCGTTCCGCCAGGCCGAAAGCCGGCACACCCACGCCTACAGCGTCCCGCTTGACGGCGGCTGGGCCCAGGAGCTCCCCTATGGACCCGTGGAGGCCGTTGCCTTCGGCCCCGAAGTTGGCGATGAACGGCCCGTGGTCCTGGCCAGTGTGCTCTCCCGCGAACCTGCATGGTGGAAGCGGTACCGGGGTGGAACCGCCGGGAAGCTGTGGATCGACCGCGACGGCAACGGCGAATTCGAACGCCTCCTGCCGGACCTTGACGGCAACCTCACCGACCCCCTCTGGGTGGACGGCCGCATCGCCTTCCTGTCCGACCATGAGGGCTACGGCAACCTGTACTCGGTCCTCCCCAGCGGAAAGGACCTGCGCAGGCACACCGACCACCAGGACTTCTATGTCCGGCACGCAGCCACCGACGGCAAGCGGGTCATCTTTGAATCGGCCGGCGAACTCTGGGTCCTCCACGACCTTGGCTCGGATGCGGTAAAGCTGGACATCAGCCTCGGGTCCGCCAGCCAGACGAGGCGCCCCGCACTGCTCGACGCCGTCAAGCACCTCGGTGCGGTGGCGCCTGATGTGGCGGGCGCCGCCAGCGCCGTCGAATCCCACGGCACCATCCACTGGCTGCGGCACAAAGACGGCCCGTCGCGCATCATCGAGGCCACCCCGGGCGTCCGCGGCCGGTTGCCCAGGCCGCTGGGAGACGGACGCATTGCCTACATCGCCGACCACGGCGGCGTGGAAGCGCTGCATATCAAGGACATCGCCGCACCCGTTCCGCACACCGCCGGAAAGCCGGGCAGCCAGGCCCCTGATGCCCCGGCCGGGGCATCACCGGTCGGGGAGGACACTGAGGCGGTCAGCCTGCCCCAGCCTGTCCCGGCGTCCGGAGCCAAAGTGCCGGCGGCAACAACGGCCCACGTGTCCACCGATGACGAGCAGCAGGCGGACGTGGCGCCCCAGGCCGACGCCCCCGGCACCGAATCCCAGGTTCCCGCGGCGGACGCGGGTGTCACCGTGCCCACGCCGTCCCGCGCCAGTTCGCTGGAGCCGAGCCCCGACGGCCGCTGGGTTGCCCTCGGGACCTCCTTTGGTGATGTCTTCGTGGTGGACACCCGCACCGGAGACCTCACCCAGGTAGCCAGCATCGGGGAGGGCAGCATCGCCGAGCTTGGGTGGTCGGCGGATTCCCGCTGGCTGGTCTGGTCCGAGCCCGTCACCTCCTTCGGCTCGCGCAGCCGGCTGCGCCTGGCTACCGTGGACCGGCTCGACGCGGAACCAGTGGAGGTTACCGACGGCCGCTTCCGCGACGCCTCCCCGGCCTTCACCCCGGACGGGAAATTCCTTGCCTTCCTGTCAAACCGCAGCTTCGACCCCGTGTACGACGGGCACTCGTTCGACCTGTCCTTCCCCAGCCCCATCAAGCCGTACCTGGTGGCGCTTGCGGCCGGGACGCCGTCGCCCTTTGGCCCTTCGGTTGATCCCGCGGGCGGGGAGCCGGACGCCGGAACGGAGGCAGAAGCCGCTGACGGTGCCGGGGACGGCGCAGTGCCCGCCGTCACTGTCGATCCCGAGGGCCTTGCCCACCGCGTGATCGGCGTTCCCGTGCCGCAGGGCAACTACAGCGCGTTGAAGGCCGTTGACGGCGCGCTCCTCTGGCTCGACTCCGTCCTGGCGGGCGTGACCGGCGACGGGAAGGCCAGCCAGGAGGACAAGGACGCCCGTCCCAGCCTGGTCCGGTATGACATCGCCCGGCGCAAGCAGGCCACCCTGGTGGATGCCGTGGACAGCTACCGGCTCTCGGGAGACCGCAGCAAAGTGGTGGTCGTCGCCGACAAGCAGGTGACCGTTGCTCCGTCCGACGCGAAGGCGGACGAGGAATCCGGCAAGCTGGTCAAGGTGGACCTGGGCCGGATCCGCGTCCTGCTGGACCCGCTGAGCGTCTGGGGACAGGCATTCGACGAGGCCTGGCGCCTGCAGCGCGACTTCTTCTGGGCCGAGGACATGGCCGGGCAGGATTGGGACTCCATCCACGCCCGGTACCGTCCCCTGGTGGAACGGCTCGGCTCCCATGATGACCTCGTGGACCTCCTGTGGGAACTGCACGGCGAACTGGGAACTTCCCACGCCTATGTGCGCCCCGCGGCCGTCACCGAACGCGGCAGCCGCGGACAGGGCAGGCTCGGCGCCGACCTCGTGCACACCGCCCGCGGCTGGGAGATCACCCGCATCCTGGCGGGCGAGTCCTCTGACCCGCTCGCGACGTCGCCCCTGACCAGGCCGGGGGTCGGCGCCAAGGCGGGGGACGTCCTGCTGGCCGTCGACGGCGTCCCGTTGTCCGAAAACACCACCCCTGCCATGCAGCTGGTGGGGGCCGCCGGCCGCGCCGTGGAGCTCACCCTCCTCAACGGCCCCGGACACGGCGGCGCTGAGGGCACCCAGCGGAGGGTCGCCGTCGTGCCGGTCAAGGATGAGGAACGCCTGCGGTACCAGGAATGGGTGGCGGGCAACCGGCGGACGGTCCGTGAGGCGTCGAACGGAACCTTCGGCTACCTGCACATTCCGGACATGATGGCCAACGGCTGGGCCCAGCTGCACCGGGACCTGGACACGGAAACTGCGTTCGATGGACTGATCGTCGACGTGCGCCGCAACCGTGGGGGACACACCTCGCAGCTTGTCGCTGAACTCATCGGCCGCAAGGTGACGGGATGGAGCATGCCGCGCGGGGAGAAGCCACGCACCTACCCGCACCACGCGCCGAGGGGGCCCGTGATCATCCTTGCGGACGAATTTGCCGGGTCCGACGGCGACATCATCACCCAGGTGTCGAAATTGCGCGGCATCGGCCCGGTGATCGGAACGCGCACCTGGGGCGGTGTTGTTGGAATCGACAACCGCTTCACGCTGGCGGACGGCACTGGCGTCACCCAGCCCCGCTACGCCAACTGGTTCAGCGGCGGCGTGGGCTGGAGCGTGGAAAACTACGGCGTTGATCCGGACATCGAGGTGACCTACCCGCCGCACGCCTACGCTGCCGGACGGGATCCCCAGCTGGAGTATGGCATCGGTGCGCTGAAGGAAATGATCCAGGAACTGCCCACTGACCGGCCTCCGGCCCGCTCGGGCTACCGGAAACTGTTGCCTGCTCCGCTGCCGGCCCGCCGGCACGACGGCTGACCTCACCGGCAACAACAAAGGCCCTGCCCTTCCGGAATCCCGGAAGGGCAGGGCCTTTGGCGTTGTGCGGGGCCGTGCGGCCTAGGCCTGCAGCGTGGCGTCGAGGGTGATTTCGATGCCGGCCAGGGCCTGGGACACCGGGCAGCCCTTCTTGGCGGCCTCGGCAATGCGCTGGAAGTCTTCTTCCGAGATGCCGGGGATGCGGGCGTTGAGGGTCAGGTGGCTGCCGGTGATGCCGGTTCCGGGCTGGAAACCAACCTCCGACTTGGTGTTGACCTCTTCCGGCGTGAAGCCCGCCTGGCTGAGTTCGTGGCTGAACGCCATGGAGAAGCAGGCCGAGTGGGCGGCTGCGATCAGCTCTTCCGGGCTGGTCTTTCCGCCGGCAGCCTCCGTGCGCGCCTTCCAGGTGACATCGAAGGTGCCCAGGCCGGAGCTGTCCAGGGTGGTGTTGCCCGAGCCCTCGGTCAGGCTTCCGGTCCATACGGTGTGGGCGTTGCGTGTTGTAGCCATGTCTCTCCTCAACGTCGATTCGGTCCGGGTCCGGCGGCATGGCCGGCCCACCGTTTCCCATCCTAGGGATCCAGCCCCTGCCGTGCACGGATTGTCCGCTCTCAGAGGATTATGACCGGCTCCCGGCTTGGGTTTACTGCCAGATGGTGGCGATGGCGATGTTGACCAGGGCCAGGCCGCCTACACCGTGCGCGAGGCCGGTGGAGACCGGTTCACCCTTCTTGACCTTGCGGGTGCCGATAATGGCCAGGACGGCAACCACGATGGCGATGACGAACTTGATGCCCAGCTTGGCGTAGTTGGGGTCCTTGTCCGGCAGGAACGGAAGGATGCCCATCATGGCGATGCCGGTAAGAAGCTGCAGGAAGGCACCGTCACGTTGGCGCGGGTGCACGGTAGGGGTCCGCATCGTGGCGATCCAATAGCCCACGATCATGGCCGCGCCCACTACGTGCAGGAAAACCAGGATGTTAAAGAGGATAGTCATGGCTCCAGCTTAGCCAGTCACTTCTACCGCCTGTAGCAAAGCCACGCTGGCCAGCCGTGCCCGGAGCCCGTTAAACAACGACGGCGGCGCGCGCCGCCGGTGGTTATCCCACCGTTGGCACCCGCCGCCGTCGTTCGTGGCTGGCTGTTACAGCCCCAGGTCCGCTTCGAAGGCGCCTTCTTCGAGGCGTGCCTTCAGGGTCTGGAGGAACCGGCCCGCGTCCGCGCCGTCCACCAGGCGGTGGTCGTACGTCAGGGACAGGTACATCATGGAGCGGATGGCGATCGAGTCGTCACCGTTTTCGTCGGCAATCACAACGGCACGCTTGACGATCGCGCCAGTGCCCAGGATGCCAACCTGCGGCTGGTTGATGATCGGGGTATCGAACAGTGCGCCGACAGAACCGATGTTGGTGATGCTGAACGTGCCGCCGGACAGTTCATCCGGACCGATCTTGCCATCGCGGGTGCGGGAGGCAACGTCGGCAATCTTGCCAGCCAGTCCGGCGAGGTTCAGGTTGCCGGCGTCGGCGATGACCGGAACCAGCAGGCCCTTGTCGGTGTCGACGGCGATCGCCAGGTGCTCGGCGTTGTGGTAGGTGATTTCCTGCTTGTCCTCGTCGTACGCAGCGTTGAGCTTGGGGTGCTGCTTGAGGGCCTCGGCCACTGCCTTGGCGATGAACGGCAGGAAGGTCAGCTTGACGCCGTTCTGGGCCTGGAACGAGTTCTTGGCGCGGGCGCGCAGCTTGGCGACCTTGGTCATGTCCACTTCGTGCACCTGGGTGAGCTGGGTGGAGACCTCGAGGGACTCGCGCATGCGGCGGGCAATGACCTGGCGGATGCGGGGAGCCTTCTGGGTGGTTCCGCGCAGCGACGAGGCTTCCGCACCCGACGCGGCGGGGGCGGAAGCAGCAGGGGCTGCGGCCGGAGCCGCTGCCGGGGCAGCCTTGGCTTCAGCGGCGGCCATGACATCCTGCTTGCGGATGCGGCCGCCAACACCGGTGCCGGACAGTGAGGAGATGTCCACGCCGTGCTGGTTGGCCAGCTTGCGGACCAGGGGAGTGACGTAGCCGGATTCCGAGCCTGCGGCCGGAGCGGCTTCCTGGGCCGCCGGGGCAGCCTGTGGGGCGGGCGCCGGAGCTGCGGCAGGTGCCGGTGCTGCCGCCGGAGCGGGAGCTTCCTGCTTCGGTGCTTCCTGCTTGGGGGCTTCCTGCTTCGGGGCTTCCTGCTGGGGAGCTGCGGGTGCAGCCTGCGGAGCAGCGGCAGCGGGGGCGCCCGAGCCGATTACGGCCAGCACGGAACCGACCTCGGCGGTCTCGTCCTCGTTGACCCGGATTTCCTGCAGCGTGCCGGCAACCGGGGAGGGGATCTCGGTGTCCACCTTGTCAGTGGAGACCTCGAGCAGGGGCTCGTCGACCTCGACGGAGTCGCCCACGGCCTTGAGCCAGCGGGTGACGGTGCCTTCGGTGACGCTCTCACCCAGGGCGGGGAGCGTTACTTCGTGGCTTTCGCCGCCGGCAGCCGGAGCTTCCTGGGCGGGCGCTTCCTGGGCGGGTGCTGCTTCAGCGAGTGCTGCTTCAGCGGGTGCTTCCTGTGCAGGTGCTTCCTGGGCCGGAGCCTCCTGCGCCGGAGCGGCAGCGGGAGCTTCTTCGGCCGGGGCGGATCCGCCGCCGGAGCCGTCGCCGATGCGCACCAGCGGTGCGCCGACCTCGGCGGTCTCGTCTTCAGCGACCAGGATTTCTTCAATCACGCCAGCTACGGGAGAGGGGATTTCAGTGTCTACTTTGTCGGTGGAGACTTCGAGCAGCGGCTCGTCCACCTCTACCCGGTCACCTACCTGCTTGAGCCAGCGGGTGACGGTTCCTTCGGTGACACTCTCACCGAGGGCGGGCAAGTTAACGGATTCAGACATGTCGTCCCCGTTCTCCTTATTGATCTTTAGTGCGAATGATTGCTGCCTTGTTGGAAGCCTAGTGCACCCGGTCTGCGCGACCGGGTGCACCGGGCCTGGTAATGCTGGGGGAACTAGCCGTGCAGCGGCTTGCCGGCCAGCGCCAGGTGGGCTTCGCCGAGGGCTTCGTTCTGGGTGGGGTGGGCGTGCAGCAGCTGCGCAACGTCCTCCGGGTAGGCTTCCCAGTTCACGATCAGCTGGGCTTCGCCCACCTGCTCGCCCATGCGGGCACCGATCATGTGGACGCCCACCACGGGGCCGTCCTTCTGGCGGACCAGCTTGACCAGGCCGGAGGTGCCAAGGATGGAGCTCTTGCCGTTGCCGGCCAGGTTGTATTCCTGGGTCTGCACCTGGTCTTCGCCGAACTTCTCCTTGGCAGCCTTCTCGGTGTAGCCAACGGTGGCGATCTCGGGCTCGGAGTAGGTGACCTTGGGGATGTTGATGTCCTCGACCACTACAGGCTTCAGGCCGGCGATTTCCTCGGCCACGAAGATGCCCTGCTGGTAGCCGCGGTGGGCCAGCTGCACGCCGGGGACGATGTCGCCGACGGCGTAGACGTTTCCGACTCCGGTGTGGAGGCGCTCGTTGGTGATGACGAAGCCGCGGTCGATGGTGATGCCCGCTTCCTCGTATCCGAGGTTGGCGGTGACGGGGCCACGGCCCACGGCCACCAGCAGCAGGTCTGCCTCGAACGTCTTGCCGTCCACCAGGGTGACCTTGACGCCGTCGTCGTTCTGCTCGACGCCCTGGAAGAAGATGCCGGTGGAGAACTTGATGCCGCGCTTCTTGAAGGCACGCTCGAAGTTCTTGACGATGGTGGCGTCCTCGTTGGGAACGAGGGAGGGCAGGCCTTCGACGATGGTGACGTCCACGCCGAACGACTTCCAGACCGAAGCGAATTCGACGCCGATGACGCCACCGCCCAGGATGATGGCGCTCTTGGGGATGAAGTCCATGGTCAGCGCCTGGTCGGAGGTGATGACCTTGCCGCCGATTTCGAGGCCCGGAAGGGTGCGCGAGTAGGAGCCGGTGGCCAGGACGATGTTCTTGCCCTTGTAGGCGGTGCCGTTCACTACGACGGTGTCGGTGCCCTGCAGCTTGCCTTCACCCTCGATGACGGTGATGCCCTTGGACTTGATGAGGCCCTGCAGGCCCTTGTACTTGCCGGCGATGATGCCGTCCTTGTACGCGTTGACGGCGTTGATGTCGATGCCGTCGAGGGTGACGTTCACGCCGTACTTGGCGGAATCACGGGCGTGGTCGGCCAGCTCTGCGGAGTGCAGCAGGGCCTTGGTGGGGATGCAGCCGTTGTGGAGGCAGGTGCCGCCCAGCTTGCCCTTCTCCACGAGGCCGACGGTGAGGCCGAGCTGTACCGCACGCAGCGCTGCAGCGTATCCGCCGCTGCCGCCACCGAGTACCAGGATGTCGAATTCTTGCGCAGTTGCCTGATCGGCCACTAAAACGCTCCCTCGCGTGAACGATGACGCGTTCAGCGCGCATCATCTGGTCTTGGAACTTGCACTGCCGTGATTATGTCAGCAGGGCAACTCTCTTGCATTTGTGACTACCGTGGTTCACCTTAGCGAACCACCTATCCATGCTCCACCTTGGCACTGCGTTTGTGGAGCGCTTGTGTCCAGTGTCACGCGGCTCTGTGGCACAGGAATCACCTGGCCGCAGGGCCGCGTGGCACGGGGGTTGCAGCGGTTTCTCAGGCGGCGGCCAGGATGTCTTCCACGTAGGCCACCAGGGTCCGGACGGTGCATCCGGTGCCCTGCTTGTGTGTGTAGCCGTACGGGCTTCCGTTGTTAAAGGACGGTCCCGCGATGTCGATGTGGGCCCAGGGGATCTGTTCGCCTGCCTTGTCCTTACCCACGAACTCGCGCAGGAACACGGCTGCGGTCATCATCCCGCCGTGCCGTTCGCCGATGTTGGCCAGGTCCGCTACCTGGGAGTCCAGCGTGGGGCGCAGCTCCTCCGGCAGGGGCATGGGCCACACCAGCTCGCCCGCACGGTCCGCCGCCGACTTAAGGGCACCGGTGACACTGTCCGAGCCCATGACGCCGGCGGTGCGGTTGCCCAGTGCGATCAGCTGTGCGCCGGTCAGGGTGGCCACGTCGATGATGGCGTCGGGGAGTTCGCGGCTGGCGGCAACGATGCCGTCGGCCATGACCAGCCGGCCTTCGGCGTCGGTGTTGAGGACCTCCACGGTCTTGCCGCCGTACATGGTCAGGACGTCGGCGGGGCGTGAGGCACCGCCGCCGGGCATGTTCTCGGCAATGCAGAGCCAGGCGGTGGCCTTCACCGGCAGGCCCAGTCCCGCGAGGGCCAGGACGGTGTTGAGGACGACGGCGGCACCGGCCATGTCGCTCTTCATGTCACCCATGTTCAGGGCCGGCTTGAGCGAGATCCCGCCGGTGTCGAACGTGATGCCCTTGCCGACGAGCGCGATCTTGGCGGTCGCCTTGGCGGGGGCGTACTCGACCTTGACCAGGCGGGGCTGGCGCGTGGAGCCCTTGCCCACGCCCATGATGCCGCCGAAGCCTTCCTTTTCCAGCCGCTTCTCATCCCACACGGTGACCTTGACGGGGAGGCCCTTGGCCAGGTCCTTGGCCGCCTCAGCGAATGATTCCGGGTACAGGTGGCTGGGCGGCGTGTTGACCAGGGAGCGGGTGTGGTTCACGGCCTTGGCAACCAGTCCGGCACGCTTGAGGGCGGCTTCGAGTTCTGCGGTGCCGGCAAGTTCGGTGAAGATCATCACGTTGCGGACCGGATCCTTGAGCCCGTCCGTTGAGGACCGGAACTCGGTAAAGGAGTAGGCGCCCAGCGCGGCACCCTCGGCGAGCGCCGCCACGTCCGCCACTGCCGCCGTCGGGAACGCCAGGGTGACCGTGGCCAGGCCGGCCAGCTGCCGCACGGCCGACCCCGCTGCCCTGCGGAGTGCCTCACCTGTGATTGCTCCCGCGGCGGGGACCTTTCCGACGCCGGCCAGGACCAGGATGCCGGCACCGGTCTCGGGCAGGCCCGGCAGGCGGACCAGCTGGTCCGCAGCGCCGCTCACCCCGAGTGCCTTGAGTGAGTCCGCGAGTGCTTCTGCGGACTTTGCCGTCAGCGGGTTCTCCAGCAGGACGGGGCCATCGGTTCCCTGCCCCACCCCGATGACCACTGCGTCGCTGGGGCTCTTCTTCAGGTCCCGCGAGACGGTACTAAGGTTGACTTCAGTATTCTTGACCACAGGGATGAGTCCTCAATTCTCGAAACGTTCGGGCAGGGATGCATGTTGGGCGCGCTGCCATGATGGCCCGGATCCGGCCGTTCCGGACGGTCACCGGGTGGGTTCAGGCCCGGCTGGCAGGCCAGTTCCGATCGTAGCCCTTCACCGGCGCAGCAGGGGAATTTCCTGAGAGGTGCGCCACACCGGCCCGTGGAATGCCGGGTGCCCGTACAGCGTTATGAATGATGTCCACCCGCACCCTGAAAGGAACATGCCGTGCTTGAACGGATTTCCGGCTCCCTGCTGGACCCCGACGCGCTTTATGCCAGCAACATCGAGCTGTTCCACAGCCCCGAACTGCAGGGGTTGAACCTGGTCATGGGTTTCACCGGGTTTGCCGACGCCGGCCACGTGGTGAAGCAGATCAACGCGGAACTGCTGGATTCCCTTGATACCCAGCCGGTCGCGGTCTTCGACGCGGACCAGCTGATTGACTACCGCTCCCGGCGGCCGCACCTGAGCTTCGTCGAGGACCACATTGAGGACTACCAGGAGCCCCGGCTGGCCCTCTACCGCCTGGTGGACGGGCTGGGGAAGCCGTTCCTCCTCCTGGCCGGCTTCGAACCGGACCTGCAGTGGGAACGGTTTGCCCGCGCCGTCGTTAACATCGTGGAGAAGCTGGACGTCAACCTGGTCACCTGGATCCACTCCATTCCGATGCCCGTGCCGCACACCCGCCCCGTGGGCGTGACCGTGCACGGAAACCGGCCCGAGCTGATCGAGGGCATCTCGGTATGGAAGCCCACCGTGGAAGTTCCCGCGGCCGTCGGGCATATCCTGGAGCTGCGCCTCGTCGAGGCCGGACGCAACGTAGCCGGGTACGTCATCCACGTCCCGCACTACCTTGCCGAAGCTGAATACCCTACCGCCGCCGTCGCCGGCCTGGAATACCTCGGCGCCGCCACGTCCCTCATGCTGCCCACCGACCGGCTCCGGGAATCGGGCCGTGAGGTCAGCCGCCAAATCGCCGAGCAGATCGAGGCCTCCGAAGAGGTCCAGCAGGTGGTCTCCCGCCTCGAAACCCGCTATGACGAGAAGGCAGACGGCATGGTGCGGCGGTCGCTGCTGGCCAATGAAAACGACGAGCTTCCCGACGCCGACGACCTTGGTGCCGCGGTGGAGGCCTACCTGGCCAGGGAGAACCCCGGGCAGTAGCGCGGCGTCACAGCATCCGGGGGTGCGCCCGCGGGACGGGCATAATAAAGGAGTGACTGCACCCCGCGCCTGGCTTATCTGGACCATTGGAATTTTCGGGTACCTGGTGGCCGTGGCGCAGCGGACCTCGTTTGGTGTGGTGGGCCTGGAGGCGACCGAGCGGTTCCACGCCACCGCCTCTGCCATCTCGTTCTTCACCGTCCTGCAGCTGCTGGTCTACGCGGGCCTCCAAATTCCCGTGGGCCTGCTGGTGGACAGGTTCGGATCGCGGGCCATGATCGCCGGCGGTGCGGTCCTGATGGGACTGGGACAGCTGCAGCTCGCCTTTGCCGAAAGTATCCCCGGGGGAGTCCTGGGCCGCGTGCTCGTGGGCGCCGGCGACGCCATGACCTTTATCTCCGTGATCCGGCTCATTCCGTTGTGGTTCGCTCCCGCCCGTGTGCCCTTGGTCACCCAGCTGACAGGGATGTCCGGGCAGCTGGGGCAGCTGTTCAGCGTCCTGCCTTTCGCGCTGGTGCTGCACCTGTCCGGATGGACCCCGGCCTTCCTGATGCTGGCCGGAATGTCCGCTCTCGCCGTCGTACTTGTCGTCCTGATGCTGCAGGACGCGCCGCCCGGCAGCGAACGGCCGCACGCCCGGCAGGGGCTCAGGGCCACCGGTGCATCGCTTGCCCGCGCTTGGCGCCAGCCCGGTACCCGGCTGGGAATGTGGAGCCACTTCACCATCCAGTTTTCCGGCACCGTCTTTGCCATGACCTGGGGTTATCCGTTCCTGATCTCCGGGCAGGGACTGGATGCCGGAACCGTTGCCGCCCTGATGGCGCTCTACGTCGCTGCCGCCATGGCCGTCGGCCCCTTCATTGGACGCTTCGTGTCGCGGCACCCGTTGCGCCGTTCCACCATGGTGCTGCTGATAGCGGGGGGAACAGCCGCCGCGTGGGCGGCCGTGCTGCTGCTGCCCGGCCGTGCCCCGCTGTGGCTGCTGGCCGGCCTGGTGGTGGTGCTCGCCATCGGCGGCCCGGGCTCCATGATCGGCTTCGACTTCGCCCGGACCTTTAATCCCGCGCACCGGATCGGCACTGCCACCGGGATCGTCAACGTCGGCGGCTTCATCGCGGCCCTGGTGTCGATCTTCCTGATCGGCCTGGTGCTCGACGTCCTCTACGCTTCCGGGTTCTCCCAGGGGGTGCTGTACGGACTGGACCCCTTCCGGCTGGCGTTGAGCGTCCAGTTCCTGGTCCTGGCCTTCGGCGCCGCCGCCATCATCGCCTCACGGCGGAAGGTGCGCCGGCAGATGGCGGCGCAGGGGATCGTGGTGCCGCCGCTGCGCAGCGCGCTGGCCCGGCAACGCCGTGAAAGCCTGGCGCGCCGCCGCCAGACAACGCCCCGCGACGACTGACTGCTCCTGCACAGGCCGCGTTTGATGCGGTCTTGACCACCCCGGGTCCCCGGGCGGCCGCACTTGTCCACTTACAGCGGGAACTCCCTTACCGGGCGCCGCGTCCGGGCAAAAGCTGGAGCCATGACAGCTTCAGAACGACTCACAGTCCGCGGACCCGAAGATATTCTCGGTTTCATTCCACATTCCCTGGGGTACCGGCCTGCCTCCAGTCTGGTGGCCATCACGCTGCACGGCACCAGGCTCGGCGCCACGCTGCGGCTCGACCTCCCGGGGCCGGACGTCCAGGCAGACCCCGCCGGTTTTGCCGGCGCCGTCCGGAGTTACCTGGCGTCCGACCAGGAAGCTGACGGCTCGTTGCTTGCCGTCTTCACCAGCGACGCGATGATGGCTCCGCCGTCCGCCTACCACCGCCTTGTCCTGGTGGTGCAGTCAGTCCTGGCTAGGGCCGGGATGCCCGTCCGGGATGCCTGGTTCGTGGGGGAGAACTACTGGCGCGACGCACTGTGCACCGATCCTTCGTGCTGCCCGCTTCCGGGGCGCCCGGTGCAGCAGATCCGGGACAGCACGCTGAACACCGAAATGGTATACAGGGGCAGCAGCGTCGGCCCGGCTCCGGCAGTAGGCGGCGGCCCGGCAGCTTCCGTCCCCGCCATCCACCTGGCAGCTGTCAACGAGGCTCAGGCCGGCTGGGAAGAACAGCTTGGCAGGCGCTCCGGGAGCAGGCAGCAGTTCAATGCCGTGCTCGACTTCTGGGAGATGCTGCTCGAGCGGTCCGGGTCCGGGCCGTGGATCCCGGACGTCGAGCGGGACGCCTTCCTCAGGGCCACCCTGCTCTGCCCCACCTGGCGCGATGCCGTGCTGGTGATGGCGGCCGCCGGCAGGAATGCTGCGGCGGCCGGAGCCGACCAGTTTGCTGTCTTCAAGGACCCGGCCGGCGACGGCAACGACGCTTGCGTGGTGCCGCTGCCGCTGTTGCCGCCGGCGTCAGCTGCGCGCCGATCACCGGGGCGGGGCCGGGCAGGGGCCGCCCCCGCGGTGCCCGGGGCGGTCCGTCCACGGGTGCCGCGTCCCGTGCGGGTGACCGGAACGGGCGCCGGATCCGTTCCCGCAGGCTACGGGGAGGTCCTCATGGGCATGGCACCCGAGGTTCCCGATTGGGAGGCCCTGGAAACATTGGACCGGGTTCTTGCCCAGCTGGCTGCTTTGGGCGGCACTGCGGCCGCGGCAGCCCTGACGCTCCGGGGCTGGGTCTCGTGGTGCCGGGGCCGCGGATCGTACTCGGCTGCCTACCTGGGGCAGGCCCTTGAGCTTGAGCCGGGGTACCGGCTGGCGGAACTTCTGCTGGACCTTGTGGGCAGGGGAACCCTTTGCGGCTGGGCTGCGCGGAAAGATGCGGCCTGGCAGAAGTTCCCGGAGGTCCCGGCCGGGGAGTGATCGGAGCCGGGGACCGGCCGGCGCGGAGGTATCCGCCCAGGGAAGGGGTGCGCTGCCGCGCGGCGCGGCGACACTGTAATGGTCACTGTCAGCGGCACCGTGGAGGGGCAGCAGCAACGGATAGCGGCAGGAGAGGCCGGATCCGGGCAAATCATGAGACAATGGATGCCGAGACCCGGTTGGGTCCGTGTATCGAGTGCTTGTAAGCGTCCCCGCAAGGGAACATTACAGCCGCTCCGGGAGTTGTCTTAAGTGACTCTGCCGGCCGTGGTGGCGCTTGGTTTTCATCACGGACTTGACAGGGTCATAGTGGTGTTGCCCGTATGGTGATTCCACAGACCACCGCTAGAAAGGTTTTCTGTGACCCCGTCTTCCACGAAGAAGGATTCCGCCGCCCAGGATGTCTTGTCCCCTGAGGAGAAGCAGGCCGCGACCAATGCCAAGCGGGCAGCCACACGCGCTGCCAACAAGGCTTCGGCAGGCGAGGCTGCAGCGGACGGCAAGCGCGAGCCCAAGAAGCGTGGGCCCAAGCCCGGCGCCAAGGCTGCGGCAGCGGCCGCAGGAAAGTCCGCCGAAGACGCGGACGAGGTTGAGGACGCTGAGGAAGACCTCGACGTCCTCGAAGGCCCGGACGCAGTAGAGGATGCCGATACCGATGCCGATCCCGTCAAGGGTGCAGCCGGCAGCGGCAAGGGCTTTGTCTACTCCGACGCGGACGACGACGACGCCCCGGTGCAGCAGGTCATGTCCGCCGGTGCCACCGCGGACCCCGTCAAGGACTACCTGAAGCAGATCGGCAAGGTGGCACTGCTCAACGCGGAGCAGGAAGTGGACCTTGCGCTGCGGATCGAAGCCGGGCTGTTCGCCGAGGAGAAGATCGCCGCGGACGACGGATCCATGGATCCGAAGTACAAGCGCGAACTCGAATTCATCATCCACGACGGCAAGCGCGCCAAGAACCACCTGCTCGAGGCCAACCTGCGCCTCGTGGTCTCGCTCGCCAAGCGCTACACCGGCCGCGGCATGCTCTTCCTGGACCTGATCCAGGAAGGCAACCTTGGCCTTATCCGCGCTGTTGAGAAGTTCGACTACACCAAGGGCTTCAAGTTCTCCACCTACGCCACCTGGTGGATCCGCCAGGCCATCACCCGTGCCATGGCGGACCAGGCCCGCACCATCCGTATTCCGGTGCACATGGTTGAAGTCATCAACAAGCTGGCGCGCGTCCAGCGCCAGATGCTGCAGGACCTGGGCCGCGAACCCACGCCCGAAGAACTGGCACTGGAACTGGACATGACCCCTGAAAAGGTTGTCGAAGTCCAGAAGTATGGCCGTGAACCGATTTCGCTGCACACCCCGCTGGGCGAGGACGGCGACTCCGAGTTCGGCGACCTCATCGAGGACTCCGAGGCCGTTGTTCCCGCTGATGCCGTGAGCTTCACCCTCCTGCAGGAGCAGCTGCACTCGGTACTGGACACCCTCTCCGAGCGCGAGGCCGGCGTGGTTGCCATGCGCTTCGGCCTGACCGACGGGCAGCCGAAGACTTTAGACGAAATCGGAAAGGTCTACGGCGTGACCCGCGAGCGGATCCGCCAGATCGAATCGAAGACCATGTCGAAGCTCCGGCACCCCTCCAGGTCGCAGGTGCTGCGGGACTACCTGGACTAAGACCCCGCACTGGACAGGCAAAGGCCGTCCGGGATCCACTGAAAAGTGGGTCCCCGGACGGCCTCTGTTGTTTGCGCTCTGTTGCCTCCGGGTTCGCAGGCGCCCTGTTCTGTGCCGGCCGGGCCAGTCCGGCCTAGCGTCCTTAAACGCCTGCGGGACCCTTCCGAATGGAAGAGTCCCGCAGGGTTCGTTGTTACCGATGCCTCATCTAGTCGATTTCCACGGCAGCTTTCTCGTGAAGCTTTCCCGTCTCATCGTGCCAGTCGGAGCTCAACGGCTTGAGCGTCGCTTCGACTGCACGGGCGTGGTGGCCGCAGAACAACAGCTCACCGCCGGAGGACTCGAGTACAACCCGGACATATGCCTGGGCTCCGCAACGATCGCACCGGTCCAGTGCGTTGAGCGTGCGGTCTGCCACTGCTGTTGTCATATCGGCCTCCTTAGTAGATCAGTACATCTATATAACCAGCATTCGTATCCAATCCATCGCAAGGATGGGGCAAGTTCGCTGTGCGCGTATCCGCAAGGTTCGGTCAAGAACTGCCCAGTTCCGCCCGTCACCACGGTCCGTGGCGCGCCGCACACCGCGCGGCGGTGTGGCAGGCGGGTCTGTGCGCTGCGGCGGTCTACCCTAGAAGGTGCGGTCCCAGCGCCGCTTCGACGTCCCTGAAGGAGTTCATCACCAGTGGCACCCAGCTCTGAGTACACCGCCCGGCACCTTTCCGTCCTGGAGGGCCTCGAAGCCGTCCGCAAACGCCCGGGCATGTACATCGGCTCCACCGACTCGCGCGGCCTCATGCACTGCCTCTGGGAAATCATCGACAATTCCGTGGACGAGGCCCTGGCCGGGTTCGGCCACGACATCCGCATCATCCTGCACGCGGACAACTCCGTGGAAATCCACGACGACGGCCGCGGCATCCCCATCGACAAGGAGCCCAAGACGGGACTCACCGGCGTCGAAGTGGTGTTCACCAAGCTGCACGCCGGCGGCAAGTTCGGCGGCGGTTCCTACACCGCCTCCGGCGGCCTGCACGGTGTGGGCGCGTCGGTGGTCAACGCCCTGTCCTCGCGGCTGGACGTCGAGGTGGACCGGGGCGGCAAGACGTACAGGATGTCCTTCCGCCGTGGTGAGCCCGGCCGCTTCAAGGACACCGGGTCCCGCCTGGACCCGGCAGCTACCTTCACGCCGTTCGTCAATGACTCCGTGCTGGACGTGGTGGGCAAGGCCAAGCGCGGCGTCACCGGGACCCGGATCCGCTACTGGGCGGACCGCCAGATCTTCACCCCCGACGCCAAGTTCTCCTACGAGGACCTCGTGGCCCGCGCACGCCAGACCTCATTCCTGGTGCCCGGCCTCAAGCTGACCGTCCGGGACGAGCGCAGGGTCCCCGGCACCCCGGGGGAGTCCGGGCCCTTCGAAGAGGTTTTCCACCACGATGGCGGCATCTCCGAGTTCGTCGAGTTCCTTGCTGCCGATCCGGCCGTCACGGACGTCTGGCGGCTTCACGGCTCCGGCAAGTTCAAGGAGACGGTCCCGGTCCTTGATGAGCGCGGCCACAGCCAGCTGGCCGAGGTGGAGCGCGACTGCGAGGTGGATGTGGCCCTCCGGTGGGGGATCGGCTACGACAGTGCCGTGCGGAGCTTCGTGAATATCATCGCCACCCCGAAGGGCGGCACCCACCAGTCGGGGTTTGAGCAGGCCCTGATCAAGACCTTCCGGAAAGCCGTGGAGGCCAATGCCCGGAAGCTCAAGGCGGGCAACGACAAGATCGAAAAAGACGACATCTTCGCCGGCCTGACGGCCGTGCTGACCGTCCGGCTCGCCGAACCGCAGTTCGAAGGCCAGACCAAGGAAATCCTGGGCACCAGCGCCGTCCGCGCCATCGTGGCCAAGGTGGTGGAGCGCGAAATCTCGGCCAAGCTGTCTTCCAGCAACCGGAACGACAAAGCCCAGTCGGCACTGCTGCTGGAGAAGATCGTCAACGAGATGAAGTCCCGCATCTCGGCCCGCGTGCATAAGGAGACCCAACGGCGCAAGAACGCCCTGGAAACCTCCTCCATGCCCACCAAGCTTGCCGACTGCCGGACGGACGACGTCGGGCGTTCCGAACTGTTCATCGTGGAAGGTGACTCCGCGCTGGGTACGGCCAAGCTGGCCCGTTCCTCCGACTTCCAGGCCCTGCTGCCCATCCGCGGCAAGATCCTGAACGTCCAGAAGGCCTCGGTGGGGGATATGCTCTCCAACGCCGAGTGCGCGGCCCTGATCCAGGTGGTCGGGGCAGGTTCCGGCCGCAGCTTCGATATCAGCGCCGCCCGCTACGGCAAGGTGATCTTGATGACCGACGCCGACGTCGACGGTGCCCACATCCGGACCCTGCTCCTGACCTTGTTCTTCCGCTATATGCGGCCCATGATCCTTGAAGGCAGGGTGTTCGCTGCAGTGCCGCCGCTGCACCGGGTGGAGGTCATCAACGCCGGCCAGAAGGCCAACGAGATGATCTATACCTACTCCGAGGCCGAGCTCCACGTGCTGCTGGCCCGCCTGGCGAAGGAGGGCAAGCGGTACAAGGAGCCGATCCAGCGGTACAAGGGCCTGGGGGAGATGGACGCCGAGCAGTTGGCCGAGACCACCATGGACCCGCGGCACCGCACCCTCCGCAAAGTGGGGATCGAGAATGCGCAGCAGGCCGAGGAGATTTTCGACCTGCTGATGGGCTCGGATGTGTCACCGCGCAAGGACTTCATCATTGCCGGCGCCTCCAGCCTGGACCGGGAGCGCATCGACGCCTGACAACCACCTGGTGCGACAGGCTCAACCACCGGGTGCACAACCCCCGGGAGGCAGTGCGCGCCGGCGGCGCGTCAGCCGAGCAGTCCGGGAACCACCAGCAGGGCGGTGGGCAGCGCCAGCAGCAGGATGCAGCCGGCCAGCACGGCGCTGCGGACAGCGGCAGGAAGCTGGCGCTGCGGCGTCAGGAGCCGGCTGACCCGGGAAGCTGCCGTCCGGACAGCCTCCGAGCCAGGTCCGCCCGACGCCGCCTCCAGGCCCGAAAGGGCAAGCGTAGGGGACGACGGCCGGATGTCGCCGCTGCCGGCGTTGCCCGCCGAGCCGCTGGCCACAATGGCGATGGCCTTGATGAGCGTCGCTTTGCTTTCTGTCCGAAGGGCGACGTCGTCGGCCAGCATCTCGATCAGCGAATTCACCGACTCCTGCGCAAGCCGGGTGGTGGGCAGCCAGGGGAGGGCCTGCCGCCAGGCCGCGAAGGCCCAGAGGAGCAGGTGGTGCCGCTGGCTCAGGTGGGCGTTCTCATGGATCAGGACGGCACGGAGCTCAGCCGGTTCAAGGGCAGCCATCAGCCCATCCGACAGGACGGTGACCGAGCGGGCGCCCCCCGGAAGGCAATAGGCAACAGGGGAATCATGGCTGATGACCAGCGTTCCGGCGTCCTGGCCGGACGGTGAGGCAAGGATGGCGAGCAGTTCGCGGTGCCGGCGCCGCTGCCGCTGGATTTTGTAGTACGTCAGCAGCAGGGTGAAGACCAGGTGGGCCGTGAGCAAGGTTGCCGCGGACAGGGCGAAGATATGCCAGAACCCCAGCGCCGTGGTGGGGGCATTAAAGAGCACCATGCCGGCAAGGGCGCGCAGCCCCGCGATGAGGTTGTCTCCGACAGGTTCCAGGCCATAGACCAGCATGGCGCCGATCATGGAGAGGCCACCTGCGAGTGCGATCGCCTGCCACAACAGCATGGCCGTGAAGGGCGACCTGGCCGGCCACTGGGCCCGTGACAGGAGGATCGGCACCGGCCACGCCAGGATTATCGCAAGGACCGCCAGCAGGTATGAGGCCCAGAACATGGTGTGTTACAGGTGGCCCAGCAGTTTGCGCAGCGTTTCGGCTTCACCTTCGGAGACAGACCCGATGAAGCGGGCCAGCACGGCCTCGCGGTCCGGTGCAGACCCGAGGACCTCGTGCATGAGTTCGGCGGTGTGGTCTGCACGGCTGGACACTGCCTGGTAGCGGTGCGGGCGGGTTCCGCGTTCGCGCTCAACCAAGCCCTTCTTCTCCAGGCGGGAAAGTACGGTAAGCACCGTGGTGACAGCCAGTTCCTTGCCTTCATGGCCGGGGCCGCCCTGTGCCGCCGACGTGCGCGCCAACTGATCCCTCAGGGTATTGGCCGTAGCCGCTTCCTGGCCCGCCCAGAGCAGGTCCATCACTGCCCGTTCCAGTTCACCAAGACTAGCCATGTCACTTTTCCTTTATTTCCCCGCACCGTGCGCTGTAGTGCGCCCGGTGACGTCACGCGGTTGTTCAACTACACAACTAAATTTACCCCGAAAACGCGGAACCTTCTACATCGGGTAGAACATCTGGCGCGCCGCGCCCCGGTGGGCGATCCTAGGGGAGGGCGATTGGTTTTCGTCCGCCATCGACCATGTTCTACACTGTGTAGAAGTTACAGTTCTACGAAGCGTAGAAAACTGCATTGGCTAACAGTAGGGACTGCCATGGACGCCTTGGAAATCGCACGCTGGCAATTCGGCATCACCACGGTCTACCACTTCATGATGGTGCCGCTGACCATCGGGCTGGGCCTGGTGGTCGCCGTGATCCAAACGGCCTGGCACCGCACCGGCAAGCCGGAGTACCTGCGCATGACCAAATTTTGGGGAAAGCTTTTCCTCATCAACTTCATCATGGGCGTTGCCACCGGCATCGTCCAGGAGTTCCAGTTTGGCATGGCCTGGAGCGAGTACAGCCGCTTCGTCGGGGACGTCTTCGGCGCCCCGCTGGCCCTTGAGGCCCTCCTGGCCTTCTTCGTCGAGTCCACCTTCCTGGGCCTGTGGATCTTCGGCTGGAAGCAGCTCAAGCCCGCCATCCACCTTGCCTGCCTCTGGGTGGCCGTCATCGGATCGGCGCTGTCCGCATACTTCATCATCGTCGCCAACAGCTGGATGCAGCACCCGGTGGGCGTGGAAATGATCAACGGCCGGCCCGTCATGACCGACGCCTGGGCTGTCTTCACCAACAACACCGCCCTGGTTGCCGTGCCGCACACCCTGTTCGGCGCCCTCGCCGTGGCCGGCGGCTTCCTCCTGGGCATCGCCTGGTACCACCTGTGGCGGAGACGGCACGACGGCGTCGACACCGTGGGTGCCGACGGCCGGGTCATCCCCGGCGAAGACGCCAGGATCTCCGGCCGCGACCGGGCCGACTACAAGGTGTGGATCCGCTCCCTGCGCATCGGCGCCGTGGTGGCCATGATCTCCTTTGCCGGCACTGCCGTCACCGGTGACCTGCAGGGCAAGCTCATGTTCCAGCAGCAGCCCATGAAGATGGCCGCGGCCGAGGCCGCGTGCCACGACGGCACCGGCTTCTCCGTCCTCAGTGTCGGCAACGTGGGCTCGAAGAACTGCGACGACGTCGTGGCAGTGATCGAGGTCCCCGGCATCCTCTCCTTCCTGGCCAAGGGTGACTTCACCACCGAGGTGAAGGGCGTCAACAGCCTGCTGCCCGAGTACAAGGAAAAATACGGAACCACCCTCCCGGACAACCCGATCTACGGTGACCGCGCCGGCCAGGAGATCCAGTACGTGCCCGTCATGGAAGTCACCTACTGGGGCTTCCGGATGATGATCGGCTTTGGCGGCCTCGCCGCGCTGGCTGCGCTGGTGGCACTCTGGATAACCCGCAAGGGGACGGTGCCGGAATCCCGGTGGCTAATGCGCCTGGCAGTGTTTGGCATCCTTGCACCCTTCGGTGCCAACGCCGCCGGCTGGATCTTCACCGAGATGGGCCGCCAGCCGTTCGTCGTGGCACCCAACCCTGATCCGAGCGGCATCGACCAGGTATTCATGTTCACCGCCGCCGCCGTATCACCCGGCGTCTCCGCCGGTGAACTGATCGCCTCGCTGGTGGCCCTGACCGCCGTCTACGCCGTCCTGCTGGTGGTGGAAGTGAAACTGCTGGTCAAGTACATCCGCGGCGGCGTGGTCTCCGCGATGCCGGAACTCGCCCATGCACCCGCGGACGAAAACGAGGATGAAACCCCGGGCCCCGACGGCGGCCCCAAACCCGCCGACGACGTCCTGGCCTTCGCCTACTAGCAGAGGAAACACACAATGGAACTGCTGCCCACCATCTGGTTCATCGCCATTGCGGTGCTGTGGACCGGCTACCTCTTCCTCGAAGGCTTCGACCTGGGCGTCGGGATGCTGATGAAGCTCTTCGCCCGCAACAACACCGAACGCCGCGTGCTCCTGAACACCATCGGGCCCGTCTGGGACGGCAACGAGGTGTGGCTGCTGACTGCAGGCGGTGCCACCTTCGCGGCCTTCCCGCTGTGGTACGCGTCCTTGTTCTCCGCGCTCTACCTCCCGCTCCTGGTGGTCCTGCTGGCCCTGATCTTCCGCGCGGTGGCGTTCGAATACCGCGGCAAAGTGGACACCGACAGCTGGCGGAACCGCTGGGACTGGGCCATCGCGCTGGGTTCCTTCCTCGCCGCATCCGGCGTCGGCGCCGCCTTGGCCCTCACCACCACCGGCCTGCCGCTGAACGCCAACGGTGACCGCGAAGGCGGCCCCATGGCCTGGTTCAGCGGATACGCCCTCCTTGGCGGCGCGGCAGTGGTGGGCTTCTCGCTCCTGCACGCGCTGGCCTTCCTGGCCCTGAAAACCGACGGGGACGTCCGGCACCGTGCCCGCCAGTGGTTTGTGCGGCTCCTGCCGGTCCTGCTGCTGCCCATCGCCGCGTGGGCGCTGGCCATCCAGTTCATGGACGGGAAGCCCTGGACCTGGGCCGCCGTCATCCTGGCCGTTGCCGCCGCCGTTACGGCCTGGCTGCTGGCCCGGAAGGGTGCTGAAGGCAGGGCGTTCCTGGCCCTCGGCGGCTTCCTGGTGCTGGGCACGGCATCCATCTTTGGTGCGGTCTTCCCCGTGGTGCTGCCCTCCACGCTGGACAGCGCCTTCGACCTCACCGTCTCCAACGCATCCTCCTCGGACTACACCCTGGGACTGATGAGCGTCGTGGCGGCATTCGGCCTTCCCCTGGTCATTGCGTACCAGGCATGGACCTACTGGGTGTTCCGCCGCCGGGTGAGCGCAGCGCACATCCCGGAAGCCCACAGCTTCCTCCCGGCGGTCGCTGCCAGGGCCTTCACCACCAAGGGCTGACGTGCGGCCAACATTTCCCGCCGGTCCGTCCACCCGCTCGGCGATCTACTGGCTGGGACTCCTGGCGGCGCTCAAGGCCCTGTCCCTGGTGCTGATCGGCCAGGCGGTGGCCTCAGTCCTGGCCGGACTCGTCGCCGGGAACCCGGCCTGGGGGAGCCAACTGACCGCCGGACTCGCCGGCGTCGTCCTCCGGTCCCTGACCGTGTGGGGCCAGGCCGTCGCGGCCCGCCGTGCGGCACTGGGCGTGAAGGAGGAACTGCGCGCGGAACTGCTGGAGCGGGCCCTGCGCACGGGCGTGCGCGGATCCGGTCCCGGCGACGGCGGCCTGGCGGTCCTCGCCACCCGCGGCCTGGATGCCCTGGACAGCTACTACACCCAGTTCCTGCCCGCGCTGGTCAACTGCGCCGCCGTTCCTCTGCTGCTGGGGGCCCGGATCCTTTTCGCGGACTGGGTCAGCGCCCTCGTCATCGTGCTGACGGTGCCGCTGATCCCTGTGTTCATGGTGCTGATCGGCCGCTACACCGAGGACAGCGTGCCGGAAGCCCAGGCCACCCTGGCGCGGCTGTCGGCCCACATGCTGGAACTCGCCAAGGGCCTGCCGGTCCTGGTGGGGCTGGGACGTGCCACCGCCCAGCGCAAGGCCCTTGAAGAGATCTCGGAGGAATACCGCTCCCGCACCATGGGCACCCTGCGCACCGCCTTCCTGTCCGCCCTGGCGCTGGAGCTTATCGCGACCATCTCGGTGGCAGTGGTGGCCGTCTTCATCGGCGTCCGGCTGGTCCATGGCGACATGGCGCTCGAGGCCGGCCTGCTGGCACTCCTCCTGGCCCCGGACTGCTACCTTCCGCTGCGGGAACTCGGCACCGCCCACCACGCCAGCGACGACGGCCGGGTGGCGCTCGCGGAAACGGCCGCCGTGACCGGTGCCCCCGAGCCGGAACCGCTCCCGGCCGCCAAGGCCGGCAGGCCCGGTGCCCCGCTCGAGGTCACCGGACTCACCGTGACGTACGCCGGGCGGTCCGCAACCGCCGTCGGACCCCTGACGTTCACCGCACCGCAGGACAGGATCACGGCACTGGACGGCCCCAGCGGCGCCGGCAAGAGCACCGTCCTGGGCGTCCTTGCCGGCATCATCGGCCACGGCGGCGGGACCAGCGTCAGCGGCTCCATCAACGGGCTTGACCGCCGCGCGGTGGCCTGGGTGCCGCAGCACCCCGTCATGGTGGCCGGAACCGTCCTGGACGAGGTCCTGCTGTACCTGTCGCCTGACTCCAGCCACGGCCCGGACCGTTTCGCCGCCGAGGTAACTGCCCGCCGCTGCCTGGCACGTGCCGGTGCCGGGCACCTGGCCTCCAAGCACCAGGCGGAACTGAGCCCGGGCGAGCTGCGCCGGGTCGCACTGGCCCGCGGCCTGGCCAGGATCGAGGCCGGTGCCACCCTGCTGCTGCTCGACGAACCCACCGCGCACCTCGATGACGCGTCGGCCGTGATCGTGGAGGACGCCATCCGCCGGCTCCGCGGCCAGGTCACGGTGATCCTGGTGGCCCACAACCAGCGCACGCGGCAGCTGGCGGACCTGCTGGTACCGGTGGCGCCTGCGGGCCGGACCCACGCAGCGGCCCGGCAGGACGGCGCCGATGCCGCGTTGCTGCCGGACGCCCCCGCCGCCGGCCCCGCAGAAGCCCGCGCGGCAGGCGAGGGGGCCACGGACCGCGCTTCCACGTACAACCCCGTCACACCGGACCCGGCCGCCGGTGCCCCGGAAAAGGCGGCCCCCGGCACCGGCCGAGTGCTTGCAGCACTCCTGGCGCCGGTGCGGGGGAAGTTTGCGGCCGCGGCCTTCGTCGGCACCCTGGCGGCCCTCTTCGCCGTTGCGCTTTCCGGCCTGTCCGGCTGGCTCATCATCCGCGCCAGTGAACAACCGCCCATCCTGTACCTGCTGACCGCCATCGTCGGCGTCCGGTTCTTCGGCATCGGCCGGGCCGTGTTCCGCTATTGGGAGCGGCTGCTGCTGCACGATGCCGTGTTTGCCGCACTCACCCGGCTCCGCGGCCGGCTGTGGGAGTCGCTGAGCCGTCGGGCCCTGTCGCTGCGCCGGCTGCTGCAGGGCGGCAACGTGCTGGGGACGGTGATTGACGACGTCGATACCGTCCGGGACCTCCTGCCCCGGGTGGTCCTGCCGCCCGTCACGGCGGTGGCGGTGTCTGTCCTGGCCGTGGCCGCCACCGGCGTCCTGGTGCCCGACGCCCTTCCCGCCGTGGGCGGTGCGGCCGTCAGCGGCCTGCTGCTGGCGCCCGCCGCGGCCTTATGGGGCGACCGCAAGTCCGCCGCCACCGAACAGTCCCTGCGCTCGGGTGTGCTGCGCCGCGTCACCGCTGCCCTCGATGCCCGCGCCGAACTGCACGCCAACGGCGTGGCACCACGCGTGCTTGAGGCGCTGCTGGCGGAGGACCGGGACGCCACCCGAGCTTCGCGGCGCTCCGCCTGGGCGGACGGGATGGGCCACGCCGTTGGCACGGTGGCCTGCGGGACGGCAGCGCTGGCCGCTGCGTGGCTGGCGGGCCCCGCAGTCCTCGCGGGCCAGGTGGCACCGGCGACTGCGGCCGTGGTGGTCCTCCTGCTGCTTTCCCTAGTGGAACCTTACGCTGCGATGACGACGGCGGTGCGCCAGTACCCCGCGCTGCGGTCCGTCATGCACCGGGTGGGGGAGTCGGGTGCCCTGGCGGGCGGCAGCGTACCGAGCGAGGGACTGCAGCCCGTTTCCCGCCGGGCCCGGGAGGTGCCGGGCGTTGAGCTCGTGGACCTGGCCGCGGAATGGCCGGGCGGCCCCCCGGTCTTCTCCGGCATCAATGCTGTGGCAGTACCCGGGCGCTGGCTGGCGGTCACCGGGCCGTCCGGCGCCGGCAAATCCACCCTTTTGTCGGTGCTGCTGGGCTTCCTGCCGCCGGCAGCAGGACAGGTCCTGGTCACCGGCCGGGCAGCGTGGTGCCCCCAGGAGGCCCACCTGTTTGATTCCACCATCAGGGGAAACCTGCTGCTGGGAAGGCCATCCCAGGACGGCGCGGCGCCGGCGGCGGACCGCGAGCTGGAGGCGGTCCTGGCCGCCGTCGGACTTTCCACGCTGGTGGGCCGGCTGCCGGCAGGGCTGGACACCCGCATCGGTCCCGGCGGTGCCTTCCTCAGCGGCGGCGAGCGGCAACGCCTGGCGGTGGCGCGGACCCTCCTCACGGGCGCGGAAGTGATCCTGCTCGATGAGCCCACCGCGCACCTGGACGCGGAGTCTGCGGCCCTTATGCTGGCGGACCTGCGCACCGGACTGCGGGACCGCACCGTGGTGCTGGTGACGCACAACCCCGCCGACATCCACGAAGGTGATGCCCGGCTGGAACTTTCGGCCCCGTCCGGACAGTCCCGGCGGTCCCTGGCACCCTCCCGCTAAGCGGGGCCGGACGCGCTTCGCCGCCTCAGCTTGGGGCCGGCGGGGCTTCCGTCAGCCGTCGACGTCGTGCAGGTGGTGGACCACGTCGTGCAGGAAGTACTGCGAGAGCGTCAGGATGGTGAACTCGGAGCCGTTGCTGCGCAGGCCCCGGCGTCCCCAGTCCTCTTCGGGAACGGCGGCGAAGGCCTCGGCGGCCTCGTGTCCCTCCGCCGCCAGCTCCGGACCCACCTCGGCGGGGTCGGCGTTGGCGTAGTCCTTCTCGATGGCCGTCCGGTCCTGGTCCCAGTCGGCGAAGCGGGCGTCGTCCTCGGCGAGCATCAGGTCCAGCCGCTGGTTGAACAGGGTGAAGACGTCCCGCACGTGGCACGCATACTCGACCGCGGACCACGTCTGCCCGTCGGGGCGCTCCGCCGCGTCCGGCCGGCGGAGGACGGCCAGCCACCGGGGGATCATGCTTTCGATGCTTCCGGGGACGGTGGCGGGCGTGGCCGTGGAGGCATGGAAATTGCATTCCGGGCAGGGCCGTGACAGGACCCAGGTCCAGTCCTTTTCATCAGGCACGATAGGCATGGGAGCAGTCTAAGCTGTGCGGGCCAAAAGACTCTGGGCCGCCGGCAGCGTCCCGGCTAGCGTGGCCGCATGAGTCCGGAAGCGCGCAAGGACGCGGAAAGCATGGTGCAGCTGGCCGGCCTGACGAAGCGGTTCGGCCGCAACACAGCGCTCGATGACGTGACCCTCACCATTGAACCGGGCGAGGTCTTCGGATACCTGGGCCCGAACGGGGCAGGCAAGACGACCACCATCCGGCTGCTGATGGGAATGCTGCGGCCCACGTCCGGCACGGCGTCCGTCCTGGGGCTGGATGCCTGGCGCGAATCCCGGGACGTCCACCGCGTGGTGGGCTACGTGCCGGGCGAACCGGCCCTCTACGACCGCCTGACCGGCCACCAGCACGTGGCCTACTGCTGCCATCTGCGGCACCGGGACGACGGCGGGCGTGCCGCCGAGGTGGCGGACCGGCTGGAACTGGACCTGGGCAAACCGGCCCGCACGCTGTCGCGCGGGAACCGGCAGAAGCTCGCCGTCGTCCTGGCGGTCATGTCCAGGCCGCGGCTGCTGGTGCTGGACGAACCAACCAGCGGGATCGACCCCCTGGTCCAGCAGGTCTTCCACTCCCTCCTGCGTGAACACACCGCGGACGGCGGCTCGGCCCTGTTCTCCTCCCACGTCCTGGGCGAGGTGGAGCGCGTCGCGGACCGGATCGGGGTGGTGCGCGGCGGCAAGCTGGTGGCGGTGGAGCGGCTGCAGGACCTGGCCGCCCGCTCCCTGCACCGGGTACGCGCCCGCTTCGCCGAGGACGTGTCCGCGGCGGAATTCACCGGCGTCCCCGGGGTGCGGGATGTGCTGGTGGAGGGCCGGGCCCTAAGCTGCAACGCCCCGCAATCGGCCCTGGACGCCCTGCTGAAACGGGTCAGCGCCCGGGACGTGGAGGACTTCGAATGTTCCGAGGCCCCGCTGGAGGAGACGTTCCTGAGCTATTACGGGATGGACCGGGCGGACGGCGGCGCCGCGGCCGGCCCAACGGAACGCGCGGCCGGAACGGTGGCGCACCATGCTGGCTAGCGTCCTGCTGAAAACACTCCGGGACCAGGGCAGGCTGCTGGTCGCCTGGGCCGTCTCCCTGGCCCTTGTCGTGGCCATGTACGCGGCCGTCTGGCCCTCGGTGAAGTCCCAGCCCTCCATCAGCGGCTTCATCGCGCAGATGCCGGAGGCCTTCCGTTCCCTCTTTGCCACTTCCAGCGCGGACCTGTCCACCCCCATCGGATACATCCAGGTGGAACTGCTGTCCTTCATGGGGCCCATCGCAGTCCTGATCTACGCCGTCAACTCCGGTGCGGGAGCCATCGGCGGGGAGGAGGACCGGCACACCATGGACCTGCTGCTCTCCAACCCCGTAGGCCGGGGACGGGTGGTGGTGGAGAAGTTCCTCGCCTTGGTGGCGGGCACCTTCCTCCTGGCGGCCGTCATGGGTTTGTCCCTGGTGCTCGAAGGCAACCTGGTGGACCTGGTCCTGCCGGCGGACAAGGTGGCAGGGGCCATGCTGCACCTGGCGCTCCTGGGCGTCGTGTTCGGCTCGCTGGCGCTGGCGTTGTCGGCGGCGACCGGACGGACCGCGCTCAGCCGCGGCGTCCCTGCCGTGCTGGCGGTCCTGGCCTACATCGTCAACGCCCTGGCACCCATGGTGGACGTTTTTGACCGGATCCAGAAGGTCTCGCCGTTCTTCCAGTACATCGCCCACGACCCCCTCCGCAACGGCCCCGCCTGGGACAGTGTGGCGGTATCGGCAGTCACCATCGCGGTGCTGGTGGCGCTCGCCGTCGCCGGATTCCGGCGCCGGGACGTGGCCGGCTGAGCCGGCCACGTCGACGCCGCTACTCCGCGGTGTCCCTGGCTGCGCCGCCATCCATCCACGCCATGGCCGGGCCCACTGCCTCCACGGCCTGGGAGAGCGGGACGCCCGAGCCGTCACGGCGGCCGTGTTCCTGCGGCAGTGACCGCGCCACACCTGCCGCGGAGGACGCCTTGGCCGGGCCGTGGCCCGCCCACGCGAGGAGCAGCATGTCCTCGCCCTTGAGGAACCGGTGCGACCGGACGCCGGCAGTAGCGCGCCCCTTGGCCGGGTATTCGGAGAACGCGGTGACCTTGGCCGTGCCCGGGGCGGTGCCTGGGAGGGCCCCGTTGGTCCCGGCGATGGTGACCACGACGGCGGCCTCATCCTGGGGCTGTACGGCACCAAAGAAGATCACCTGGTCGCCCGCGGCGAGCTTGATCCCGGCCATGCCGCCGGCGGTGCGGCCCTGGGGACGGACCACGGCTGCGGGGAACTTCAGCAGCTGTGCTTCCCGGGTGAGGAACACCAGTTCGGTGTCATCGGCCCCGGCCGGAGCGACTCCCACCACCACGTCCTTGTCCTTCAGGGTGATGACTTCCCAGTCTTCCCGGTTCAGCGGGTAGTCCGGCTGGACGCGCTTCACCACGCCCTGGGCGGTGCCGATGGCCAGGACTTCATCCAGCCGCACGAACGCCACCAGGGACTCACTCTTCACCAGGGTGAGGAACTCCTTGGCCGGCACGCCGCCGGCCAGGTTCGGCAGGCCGGCCACGGGCGGCAGGACCGGCATGTCCATGACCTGCAGCCTGAGCATCCGGCCCTGCGAGGTGACCGCCGCGATTTCGCCGCGGGCCGACGTCTTGACCACCGAGGTGTACACGTCGTGCCTGCTCCGGGGGCCAGCCTCGGCGAGCGGTTCCTGGGTGCTGGTGCGCGCCACCTGCCCGGAGGCGGTGAGGATTGCCCAGCAGGGGTCGTCAGCGATTTCCAGGGACAGCGGCGCGGCCTTGCCCTTTTTGGCTCCGGCAAGCTCGGCAGCTGCGACCGTGGGGGACACGGCCTCGGACTCCAGGAGGACGGTCCGTCGCGGGGTGCCGTGTTCCTCGGCAATCGCGCCGAGTTCGTCGGAGACCACGGTGCGGAGCAGTTCCTCGGAGTCCAGGATGGCCTGCAGTTCGGCAATCTCCCGGCGGAGTTCGTCCTGCTCCTTTTCCAGCTCGATCCGGGAGTACTTGGTGAGCTGGCGCAGGCGCAGTTCCAGGATGTAGTTGGCCTGGACCTCGGTGAGGTCGTAGATGGACATCAGCCGCTCGCGGGCCGCCGCTGCCTCGTCCGAGGACCGGATGATCTGGATGACCTCGTCGATGTCCACGATGGCGATCAGGAGGCCCTCCACCAGGTGCAGGCGGTCCTTCTTCTTGCCCAGGCGGTAGACGGTCCGGCGGCGGACCACATTGATCCGGTGGTTGACGTAGACGGACAGCAGGTCCACCAGGCCCAGCGTCTGCGGCTGGCCGTCCACCAGCGTCACGTTGTTGATGCCGAAGGAGTCCTCCATCGGCGTGTAGCGGTAGAGCTGCTGCAGGACTGCGTTCGGGTTGAACCCGTTCTTCAACTCGATGACCAGCCGCAGCCCGTGCTTCCGGTCCGTCAGGTCCACGATGTCGCTGATGCCGGTCAGCTTCTTGGCGTTGACGGCGTCCTTGATTTTTTCGATGACCTTTTCCGGGCCCACCATGTACGGCAGTTCAGTGACCACCAGGCCGGTGCGGCGTGCGGAGAGCTGTTCGATCTCCACCTTGGCGCGGGTCTTGAAGGATCCGCGGCCGGTGGCGTACGCGTCGCGGATGCCGTCCAGGCCCACGATCCGGCCGCCGCTGGGCAGGTCCGGGCCCGGGACGAACCGCATGAGGTCATCCAGGGTGGCGTCGGGGTTGGCGATCAGGTGGCGGGCGGCGGAGATGACCTCCACCAGGTTGTGCGGGGCCATGTTGGTGGCCATGCCGACGGCGATGCCAGTGGCGCCGTTGACCAGCAGGTTGGGGAACGCGGCGGGCAGGACGTCCGGCTGGGTCAGCTGGTTGTCGTAGTTGGGGACGAAGTCCACCACGTCTTCGTCCAGGTGGTTGGTGAGCGTGAGGGCGGCCGCCGCCAGCCTGGCCTCGGTGTACCGCGGTGCTGCCGGGCCGTCGTCGAGCGAGCCGAAGTTGCCGTGCCCGTCAATAAGCGGCAACCGCAGCGAGAAGTCCTGTGCCATGCGCACCATGGCGTCGTAGATGGCGGCGTCGCCGTGCGGGTGCAGCTTGCCCATGACCTCGCCCACCACGCGGGCGCTCTTGACGTGGCCGCGGTCAGGGCGCAAACCCATGTCGCTCATCATGTACAGGATGCGGCGCTGCACCGGCTTGAGCCCGTCCCGCGCATCCGGCAGGGCCCGGGAGTAGATCACCGAGTACGCGTACTCCAGGAAGGAGCCCTGCATTTCGGATGTCACGTCGATATCGACGATGTTTTCCGTGTAGTCGTCGTCCACGATGGGTTTTGAACTTTGCCGGCGGGCCATGGGGTTTGGTGAATCCTTCTGCGGTTACTGCGCAGCCTTGGGGTGTGCTGCGATAGTTTTTGGCTAGGCTAAGCCTATGGTGGATCAGCCCGGGGACGGCGAATATCCGGAACATTGGGAAGCCGATGTCGTCCTGCGGGACGGCGGGACAGCGCATCTGCGGCCCATCCACCCGTCGGACGCGGACGCCGTCCAAGCCTTCCATACCGGGCAGTCGCAGAATTCAATCTACATGCGCTTCTTCGCGTTCAAGGCCAGGTTGTCGGCCAAGGAGCTCAAGCGGTTCACCGAAGTGGACTACAAGGACCGGGTGGCGTTCGTCATCACCATCGGCGGCGAAATCATCGGCATCGGCCGCTATGACCGGCTAAGCGATCCCACCGAGGCAGAGGTCGCGTTCAACATCGCGGACGCCCACCAGGGGAGGGGTATCGGCTCCATCCTGCTGGAGCACCTTGCCGCGGCAGCGCACGAAAACGGCATCCGGAAGTTCACCGCCGAGGTCCTGCCGGAGAACCGCAAAATGCTGATGGTGTTCTCCGACGCCGGCTACGACGTCAAGCGCCACTTCGACGACGGCGTCGTCAGCCTTGAGTTCAACGTCGACCCCACCGAAAAATCCCGTGCCGTGATGGAATCCCGCGAGCACCGCGCTGAGGCGAGGAGCGTCCGGGAGTTGCTGGCGCCGTCGTCCGTTGCCGTGATCGGGGCCAGCCGCAGGTGGGGGACCGTGGGGTACCAGCTGCTGGAGCACATCATCGAGGGCGGTTTCCACGGCCCGGTGTACGCCATCAACCCGGAGGCGCTGGAACTGGCGGGCATGCTGTCCTACGGCAAGCTCTCCGAGGTTCCCCAGCCGGTCCAGCTGGCCATCATCGCGGTGCCCTACGAGGAGGTTGCCGGCGTGGTGGCGGAGTGTGCGGCGGCCGGCGTCAAGGGTGTGGTGATCGCCTCCGCAGGCTTTACGGACGACGGCGAGCGCGGCCTGCTGCGCCAGCGCGCCCTGGTGCGGCAGGCCAGGGCCAACGGGATGCGGGTGATCGGGCCCGCATCGCTGGGCATCGCCAATACCCACCCGGATGTGTCCCTGAACGCCTCCATGGCCCCCACGATGCCGCTGCGCGGGAGCCTGGGCCTGTTCAGCCAGTCGGCGGCCATCGGCGTCTCGCTGTATGCCGCCTCGAGCCGGCGGAGGCTGGGACTGTCCAGCCTCCTCTCGGCAGGCAACCGGGCTGACGTCTCCGGCAACGACATGATGCAGTACTGGGAGGACGACGCTGACACCTCCGCCGTGGGCCTTTACCTGGAGTCGATCGGCAACCCGCGCAAGTTCTCCCGCATCGCACGGCGGCTGGCCAGGACCAAGCCGGTCATCGTGGCCAAATCCGACACCATGGGGCTCCGCCTGCCACCGGGCCATGCCGTCCGTACCACGCAGGCGCCGGCGGGAGCACTGGACGCCATGCTGCGCCAGTCCGGGGTGATCCGCGTCGAAACCGTTGAACAGCTGGTGGACGTGGCCCAGGTGGTATCAGCCCAGTCCCTCCCTGCCGGGCCCGACGTCGCCATCTTCAGCAACTCCCAGGCCTTGGGCAACGTGGTGGCGGACAGCGCGGCCGCCCATGGACTGGGAGTGGCGCAGGTGGTTTCCGGACTCGACCTTGACGCCGGCCAGTCCGTGGCCCTGCCCCTGCTCCGGAAAGCCCTGCTTGACGCCCTGGCCTCCGACGCCGTGCACGCCGCTGTCGCCGCCCTGCTGCCCGCACGCGGCCTGACCGTCGACGCTGTGGCCCAAGTCCTCGCGGAATGCTCGGCAGCAGCCGGGAAACCGGTGGTGGCGGCTTTCACCGGAATCCTGGACCCCTCCATCACCGTGGAGGGCCTGGTGGGAACAGAGGGCTGCACCGTCCCCTGCTTCTCCAACCCCGGCGCCGCGGTGGCCGCCCTCGCCGCAGTGGTCCGCTACGCGGAATGGGCCGCCCGCGACCAGGGGCACTTCGTGGAGCCCGCCGGCTGCGACCCGCGGCAGGCGGCTGCTGAGATCGATGAACTGCTGCGGGACGTCACAGGCGACCAGCTCAAGCAGCTGGACCCGGCGGCGACAGCCTCACTGTTGGGCCACTACGGCATTTCGGTCCTGCCCTCGGCACCGTTCACCACCCCCGACGAGGCCGTTGCGGCCGCCGACTCGCTGGGCTGGCCGGTGGTGCTCAAGACCACCGAGCCCGCCCTCCGGCACAGGCTGGATTTGGGCGGTGTGCGGCTTGGAATCGAGGACGCGGAGTCGCTGCGCCTGAACGTCCTGCAGATGCGGCGTGCGCTCGCCGCCTACGGAGATCCGGCCCTCGAAGTCCAAGCCATGGCTCCGGTGGGTCAGGCGTGCACTTTCCGGGCCATCGAGGACCCGTTGCTGGGGCCTGTCATCTCCTTTGGCCTTGCCGGTGACGCCGTCAACCTCCTGGACGACTGGGCCCACCGCGTGCCACCGCTCACTGCGGCGGACGTCCACGACTTCATCCGCGCGCCCAGGGCGTCCCGGAAACTCTTCGGTTACCAGGGCCTGCCCGCCGTCGACGTTCAGGCCCTCGAGGACCTCGCCGGCCGGCTGGCGTGGATGAAGGACAACCATCCGGAGATCGCGCTGGTGGAATTCAACCCTGTCCTGTGCGGCCCGGCGGGTGCCACGATCCTTGCCGCCGACGTGCGGATCGGCAACGCTGCGCAGCGCACGGACAGCGCGCGCCGGGCCATGCTGGGCTGAGGCGGTTAGCAAGTGACCGGACGATCTGTGAAAATGGGGGCATGAGCTTCCAGCCTTCCGCTTCGGCGCCCGAAACGCCCGGCAATGAAAACCAGGCAGTCCGCCAGCACAGCTCACACAACCACGGAGTCCAGGGCCAGAGCCTGGAGGACGCGCTGCAGAAGGCCGGGTTCTACCCGCGCCTGGTGTCCGATGTTGTTGATGACGCGCTGGATGGCCGGGACTGCGTGGCGCACCTGGTGCACCTGGAAACCCACTTCGACCGGGCAGAAGTGCGCCGCCACATCACCGTCCTGGTCCTCACCGCGGACATGCTGGTCATCACCCATGTGGACGACCAGCAGCTGGATGAGGCGGGGGAGCAGATCGTCGCCCAGATCTCCACGGAGTCCGTTCCCGTGGCCCAGATCAGGTCGGTGGTCCTCAGCTACATGTATGCGCAGCCGCAGAACTACAAGCCCTCCGACCCGGTACGGGAACTGACCCTGTCCATCGCATGGTCCGGCGGCCAGCGGCTGGACATGGGGCCGGCCAGCTGCGGCGATCCGCAGTGCGAAGCGGACCACGGCTACACCGGAACCATCGCGCAGGAGGACATCGTGCTGCGCATCAGCGCCGAAGCCGACGGGCTGCAGGCCGTGCAGGACGCCAAACTGTTTGCCAGGGCCCTGCGGGCGGTCAACACCGGTTCCGCGGCCCCCATGTCCCATGCCCAGTCCATGCCACCGCGGCCGCGTGCCGGGGTGTTCGGCAACCGGCTCAGCCGCGGGCACCAGCAGCGCTGATGCCGGAAGACCGCCCCCACGCCGTACAAGCCCCCGGACGCACCCCCGACCTTCCGCCTGCTCCCGCTTACGGGCACCGTTCCATTGCTGAAGTCCTGACCAGTGCAGCGGCAAGCCTTGGAGTGGAAGGTTTTGCCAATACCCTCGGATTCCCTGCCGCCTCACGGGTCTGCGTGGTACTCGCGGACGGATTGGGCCGGAACCTCCTCAAGCAGAAATCCGCGCACACCCCGTTCCTGCGCTCTGTGCTTCAGGCCGGGCAGGGCGAAGTCCCGGTGTGGCTGGACTCCGCGTTCCCTTCCACCACCGCTGCTGCCCTGTCCAGCTTTGGGACCGGGCTTCCTGCTGGCCAGCACGGCATGGTGGGCTACGACGTCCTGGACCCTGACCAGGACAAGGTGGTCAACCTGCTGGGGAACTGGGATCCGGGTGTCGATCCGTCGGCCTGGCAGCCGTTCCCTACCGTGTTCGAACGGATCGCCGGCCAGGTGGACGTCAGCACCGTCAGCCTCTCCCAGTTCGACGGCTCACCCATGACCCGGGCCGCACTCCGGGGCGGCAGGTTCATTCCGGGGACAACCGCCCACGCCCGGACCGCCGCCGCTGCCGAAGCCATGGCAGCCCCCGGCCCGGCCCTCATGTATTTCTACGTCAACGACCTGGACAAGGCCGGCCACCGCTACGGCTGCCGCTCCGAGCAGTGGGAACACCAGCTGGAAGAGCTCGATGCCACGGTCAAGCGGCTCAACTCCACCCTTCCCGCCGGCACCACCATCCTGCTCACGGCAGACCACGGCATGCTGGACGTGGCCGAACCGCAGCGGATCGACTTTTCCACGGACCCTGCCCTGGTGGAGGGCGTCCGCCACACGGCAGGGGAACCACGGATGGTCCACCTGTACCTCGAGGAAAGTCACCTGTCGGACGGCGGCGCGGAGCGGTTGCTGGCGGCCTGGAAAGCGCGGTTCGGCGACCGGATCTGGGCCTTCACCCGCGGTGAAGCCGTAGCCGGGGGACTCTTCGGCAACGATGTCCGGCCCGCTGTTCAAGGCAGGATTGGCGACGTCATGATCGCGGCGCGGGACGCCGTCGCGCTTTACGACGGACGGCGCATGCGGCCGACTGCCATGGAAGTAGTGGGCCAGCACGGCTCGCTGACCAAGGCCGAGCGGGAAGTCCCGCTGCTCTGCTTCACGGCTGAAGGAAGGACGCGGCGGCGTGGCTGAGCTCATCTTTTTCTCCGGCACCATGGACTGCGGAAAGTCCACCCTGGCCCTGCAGATGGACTACAACCACCGGGCCCGCGGCCGTGGCGGCGTCCGGTTCAGCCGGAACGACCGCGCCGGTGAGTCCCGGATCTCGAGCCGCCTCGGTTTGGAGACTGATGCCGTGGAGGTCCTGGACAGCACCGACTTTTGGGAGGAAGTCATGCTGCGCCGCACCCGCGGCCAGCGGGTTGACTACCTGATCTGCGACGAAGCCCAGTTCTATACGCCCGAACAGGTGGAGCAGCTGGCCAAGGTGGTGGATGAGATCGACGTCGATGTCTTCGCGTTCGGCATCACCGCTGATTTCCGCACCCGGCTGTTCCCCGGTTCCCAGCGCCTGATCGAGCTCGCCGACCGGGTGCAGGTGCTCCAGGTGGAGGCGCTGTGCTGGTGCGGCCGGCGCGCTACCCACAATGCCAGGACGGTCGACGGCGTGATGGTCACCGAAGGTGCGCAGGTGGTGGTGGGCGACGTGGACATGGTAGTGGACGCTGCTGCCCCGGAGGCCGGGCACATACCCGTGGTGGGTTACGAGACATTGTGCCGCCGGCATTTCATGCGGCGCGTGACGGCGCACGGAGCGTCCTTGATGGCCCAGCAGGACCAGTTGCTGCCGTTCGAGGTCGATGCCTGCCTCTGGCACGGCTCCGGCGGACCTGGCGAGGGCCGCGGACAGGCCGGCAGGGCCTGAAGCCTGGAGCTCCCGGGCCTGCCGGCTGGTGAACCAGGGCGTGGCACTGGTGAACCAGGGCGTGGCACTGGTGCTGCAGGGGACCGGCTAGTCCGTGCGCTGCAGCGGGGCTGGCACGCCGACGACGTGCGGCGGTTCGGGCGCGCTGTCAGCGTCCCCGCGTTTGCGGAGCCTGAGTTCGCTCACGAGGGCACCGACCACAATGAAACCGGCGCCGAGGACTGCGATGGGGGGAAGCCGTTCACCCGCCAGCCGCCCGATGACCGCAGCCCAAACGGGCTCGCCGGCGTAGATGATGGTTGCTTTCGTTGGCGACACCGATCGTTGGGCCCAATTCATTGTCAACTGGATGACGCAGCTCGCAGCCCCCAAGGGGACGGCCGCTCCCACCCCGATCCATGAGAATGCGGGGAATCCTTCTCCCGCAATGGGCATCGCCATGAAGCCCAGTGCCCCCGCGACGAGCAACTGAAGGACGGTGACCCGGCCGAGGTCCACTTTGCCCGCGAACCAGCCGATAAGGATGATCTCTGCTGCGATGGGAAGGGTGCTGAGGACTGTCGCGACCTCCCCGGAACCGAAGGTGAAGCCGGCGCTGCCCGGGCCGGCGAGCAGCACGAGACCGGCGAAAGCCAGGCCGGCGCCGAGCCAGGTGGGAAACCGCGGTGACCTTTTGAACACCATCCACTGCAGGACAGGAACAAGCGGAACATAGAGGGCTGTAATGAATGCCGAGGTGCTGCTGCCGATCGTTTGAAGGCCGACAGTCTGAAGTCCGTAGCCGAGGAAGATCATCAGGCCGATGGCAGTGCCGGCCACGATCTCCCGCGGCCTGATGCCGCGCAGGCCACGCGCAAAGACGACCGCGCTGATAATGCCGGCTGTCAGGAACCGCATGCCTACGAAGAACCATGGTCCGCTGTACTGCACGGCGATGTGGACGGCGAGGAACGTGCCACCCCATACTGCCGTTATCAGGACGAGGGCGAGTTCCTGCCGGGAGAGCAGGCTCCGGGGACCAATGTGCAACATAATGCCCCACCATATGGTGCACAATAGTGCACATGCAACCTGAGGAAACGCCCGTAGTCCTGAAGCATGTCAGCGAGAACGTGCGCCGGTTTCGGATTGCGGCACAACTCAGCCAGGTCGCCCTGGCCGATCGCGCCGGCGTGAGCCGCCGTACCGTGGTCAAGCTCGAAGCGGGGGAGGCCAACATCAGCCTGACCGGACTCGACCACCTCGCCGGCGCTTTGGGCGTCAAGTTCGTCGATCTCGTGGCTGCCCCGGCTGCGCACCCTGGAGCCATCAGTGAGGTTGCGTGGCGGGGAGAGCGGGAAGGCAGCATCGCGGTTTTGCTGGCATCCGTGCCCGCCGCCAAGGAAGCGCAGTTGTGGTCCTGGGCCCTTGAACCTGGCGAGCGGTACGATGCGGAGCCGGATCCTGCGGGATGGTCTGAAATGCTCCTTCTCTCCGAGGGGTCGATCCGCGTCGAGCAGGAAAGCGGTGATGCCGAACTCCATGCGGGTGAACATCTTGCCTTCCCGACGTCGCAGCAATACTCCTACGTGAATATTGGTGACACCCGGGCCAGCTTCGTACGTGTGGTCGTCAGCTGAGCTGTCCGTGCCAAATCCGCGGCACCAGGTGTGCCAGCCAGCGTCCGAGTCAGCCCCATTGTCAGACCCCTTTGTCATGATGGGTTTATGGGGAAGGCGGTGGTGGCGAGGGCGTTCGGGGAGATCCGTGCTGCCCTTGCTGTGCTGAATGCGGAAGTGGACGGGGCCGGTGCGGAGGCTTTTTCTGCGGCTGATCCGTTGGCTGGGTTGGCGGATGCGTGCCTGGAGATTCTGGCCGGCGCCCGTGAGGCCGAGGCCGGGATCGCTGCGGTGAAGGCCAAAGCGGCTGTGACGTACGCGGACACCGCCTATGCCGTTGTGGGCCTGGATGTTCCGGTGCAGGCGCAGGAGATGGCGGTCGCGGCGGAGATCGGGTGTGTGCTGGCCCTTGGTCCGCGGGCGGCGGGTTCGTTCCTGGCCACCTCTCACGCCGTGATGTCGACGTTGCCGCGGACGTTGGAGGCTTTGCAGGCCGGGACCGTCCCTTGGCAGCACGCTGTGGTGATGGCCGATGAGACAGCGTGTCTGGATGCCGCGGGGGCGGCGGCGTTGGAAGCCCATTTCCTGGACCCGGACGCACCGGACCCGGCGCGGGGGTGCTCGGTGGGGCAGTTGCCGGCGCACCGGTTCAGGGTCAAGGCCAGGACGTGGCGGGAACGCCACCAGGCAGAGAGCATCGAGAAACGCCATGCCAAGGGGGTGGCTGATCGGCGGGTGGAGTTCCGGCCGGACCAGGACGGGATGGCGTGGCTGTCCGCGTACCTGCCCGCGGACCAGGCCCTGGCCGGGTGGAACCGGCTCACCGCGACCGCCAGGGGCAGGCAGGGTGCGGAGGAATCGCGGACCCTGACCCAGCTCCGGGCCGACACCTTTGCCGGTGCGGTCCTTGGCAGCGGTATGGCTGGCGGTGACACCGCGGTCTCGGGCAGTGCTGCCGAGGCTGCCGGTGGCGACGGTATGGGCCACAGGGGTTTGCCACCGTCGATCCGGGCGCAGGTGCTGGTCACGGTTCCGGTGTTCTCCCTGATGGGTAAGACCGATGAACCGGCGGTGCTGGACGGGTACGGTCCCATCCCGCCGTCGATGGCCAGGGAGCTGGTCGCAAATGGGGCCGGGGCGTTCTACCGGGTGCTGGTGGATCCGCGGGACGGGGCGCCGTTGGAGATCGGCCGGACGAGTTACCGGGTGACGGGGGCGATGCGGTCCTGGTTGAGGATGCGGACGGGAAGTGCCCTTTCCCTGGGTGCAGCAACAACTCCCTGGACAACGACGCCGACCACCTCCTCGCCTGGGCCAAGGGCGGCACCACCGGGATCAGCAACCTGGGACAGCCCTGCCCCAAACACCACAAACTCCGCCACACCACCGGCTGGAAACCCACCCCCGCCAC